>JAEDMD010000081.1 GCA_016303195.1 Oscillospiraceae bacterium
TCCGAAAATACGGGATTTTCGCAAGTGCAGATAAGTGACTTATTATCTCTTTGAGAACTGAGGAGCACGACGAGCAGCCTTGAGACCGTACTTCTTTCTTTCCTTCATACGTGGGTCACGTGTGAGGAAGCCAGCCTTCTTGAGTGTCGGACGAAGCTCTGCATCGAATTCGAGGAGAGCACGTGAAATACCGTGTCTGATAGCACCTGCCTGTCCTGTAACACCGCCGCCTGCAACTGTGCATACAACGTCAAACTTCTCAACATTGTCTGTGAGAGCCAGTGGCTGACGAACGATGAGCTTCAGTGTCTCAAGACCGAAGTAATCATCAATGCCTCTGCCGTTGATTGTAACATTGCCTGAACCTGGATAGATTCTTACTCTTGCTACGGAGTGCTTTCTTCTGCCTGTTCCGTAGTAGTATTTAACTTTTGATTCGTACATTTAAAAGCACCTCCTATTAAAGCTCGTAAGCAACAGGCTTCTGAGCCTCCTGCTTGTGATTAGCGTCCTTGTAGGTTCTCAGTCTCTTGAGCTGAGCTCTGCCGAGGCTGTTGTTTGGAAGCATACCGTTTACTGCGATCATCATAGCTCTGTCAGCCTGATTTGCCATCATGTCCTTGTAAGAAATGGACTTGAGACCGCCGATCCAGCCTGTGTGCCAGTAGTACTTCTTCTGCTCCAGCTTCTTACCTGTAAGGATAGCCTTAGCGCAGTTGATAACGATAACGTGATCGCCGCAGTCTACGTTAGGTGTATAAGTAGGCTTGTGCTTGCCTCTGAGAATGTGAGCAGCCTTTGCTGCAACTCTACCGAGGGGCTTGCCCTCTGCATCGAGAACGTACCATGTACGTGTAACTTCAGCAGGTTTTGCCAGTGTAGTTGACATAAATTATTCCTCCTATTGAATTGATCGTAGTCAGCGCATTCCCTTTGAAACGGCGCTGATGTGCAGTTTCTGCACAGTGACAAGACTAATTATAACCTAATCCGTTCCGATTGTCAAGACTTTTTTTCGGATTTTTTTAATATATACTCCATTTTCTCTCATTTTCTCTTTAATTTGCTCCGTTTCTCTCCGTTTCTCATGTTTCATTTTAAATTTAAGGCGTAGAATTTATATCATTTATTTCACGGAATTGTGTGAAATGTGCTGTTATCGGCTTTATGGTCAAACACACATCTCTGCGTGTGAAAAGTGAGTGAAATTCGTTGCATTAAAGCGCTGTTTATGTTATAATTAAAGTGAATATATTGATATTCCAACTATCTCCTGAAGATTTGGTACATCAATAATGTTGCCATGATACGGCATACATGAGAAATATTATTGTATTGAGAGGGAAAACTATGTTAAACCACAAGAAAACTGCGGCTATGCTGGCAAGTCTGATGCTTTGTGCTTCGGCTGTCATGCCATCTGCTTCATTTGCTGCTACTCAGTATGAGAACTGGGAGAGCAGTGATGACAGCGGAGAAACGATATATGTTGATGAAAACGGCAACGAAATAGGCAACGAGGATGCCCTTTATGACAGCTTCACCGTTTCAGGCGATTTCTCATATTCCGAGACAAGCGACGGCAATGCCTGCATCGAAATGTGTACATCGGCCGAAAAAGACCTCGTTATCCCCGATACCCTCGACGGAAAAAAGGTCACATACATCGGTGCTAAGGCTTTCGGCAGAGACCCCGAAAATAATCCCTTTGAAACTATCGCTCTCCCCGCTTCCATTGAGTATATTTCCGCTGATAACCCTTTCCTCTACTGCGAAAACCTTACAGAAATAACCGTTGACAGCGGAAATGCCGATTATTCCGCTTCTGACGGTATTCTCTACACTAAGGACGGCTCAAAACTCCTCTGCTATCCGAGAGCTAAAAAGGGCGACAGCCTCACTATTGACAGCAAAGTCACCGAACTGGGTACTGCCGCTGTTTCCATGACCGAACTGAAAAATATCACATTCCCGTCGGGACTTGAATATATAGGCAGACACGCTTTAAGCAACAACGAGGATCTCACTTCCGCCGACCTCAGCAAAACTCAGGTAACAGATATCGGAAATTTCGCTTTCGGCGGATGTACTAATCTTTCCGATGTCAAACTTCCCGAAACCCTTGATACCATCGGCGGCGGTGCGTTTGCGGACTGCGCTTCACTTAAAAATATCGACCTGAACAAGGGACTTCTCTCTGTCGGTCAGTCAGCATTCGCAAATACTGCCCTTTCATATATCATTATCCCCTCATCTGTCCAGAGTATCGACTACTCAGCTTTCGGCTACAATATCGACGATAACGGCACTGAGACTGCTGTTCCGAACTTTACTGTCGTAGGTGAGGAAGGTTCTGCCGCTCAGACCTATGCTACCGATTCCGATACAGATTACAACTATCAGAACAATTTCGCTTTCATGACTCCCGAAAACTTCACCGAAAGTCAGGAGCTTAAAGACCTTGAAAAAATAACCGAGGGCGATTTCACATATGCCATCGTTGACGGAAATGCTGTCATCGTAGGCTGTACATCCAGTGAGATGGAACTTGAAGTTCCTTCGGAATTTGACGGTCACAAGGTAACTGCCGTTTATACCACAGGCTTCACAAACTGTCAGGCTTCATACATCGTTCTTCCCGAAACTGTTACCGAAATACGCAAGGGCGCTTTCTATGGCTGTCAGTCACTTATGGCGGTAAAGCTCCCTCAGAGCGTGAAAACTATCGGTGAAGCGGCTTTTGGTGACTGCCCGATCCTTAAAAATGCCGACCTCGGCGGTGCGGAAGAACTTGGCGAGAGCCTTTTCGAGAACTGCCCGATGCTTCAGGTCATCACTATCTCAGGAAACTGCAAGACCATCAACGGTGATGAGCCGTTCATCGAATACGATAATCTCCGTGAAATAAACGTTACCGAGGGCGGTGACGGAAGTTTCTCATCAAGGGACGGCGTTCTCTACACTAAGGACGGCACAATGCTCATGGCTTATCCTGCTTCAAGAGAAGCAACTTCTTTCAAAGTTCCCGAAGATGTTACAACTCTCGCAAACTCCGCATTCGCCCACAATAATTATCTGGAGGAGATAGACCTCTCAAATGTTGTTGAAATAGGCGCTTATGCTTTTGAAAAATGCGAAGTGCTGAAAAAAGTCATCATGTCAAAGGAACTCACCACTCTCGGCCCTGATGCTTTCTATAACTGCAACAACCTCAAAAGTCTGCGTTTCTATGATAAACTCGAAAAACTGGGCACTTATTCTTTCGGTTTCTACTACCATGACGAGATAAACCTCATTGAAGATGAGGCAGACCAGCAGCCTTCCGATGAACTTGTCAGCGACTTCGTTGTCTACGCTCCGAAGGATTCTGTTGCTTATCACTATGCAAAGGATTACGGCATAAAGGTAAAGACAGGCACTATTGAAATAGGCGATGCCAATGTTTCCGTTCCGTTCCTCATTATTATGGGCGTTCTTGTTATCGGACTCGTCATTGCGCTTATACTGGCTGTTACCGCAAAAAGCCGCAAGGCAAAGAAGGAAGAAAAGGAAATGGCTAAGATAAAGGCTGATGTTGCCGAAAAGCTCAAAGCCAAGAAAGAAAACAAGCCATCGGAGGAGGATAAAAATGAAGATAAGTAAATTCATTGCCTCTGCCGCCGCTGTTTTAACGGCTCTTTCATCGCTTGCCTGCTCCCCTGCATTCGCAGAGGATGCGCTGTCCGTTGAGACTGAACTTTCCGACGGTGCTTTCGTTTATAAGGTAGTTGACGGTTCATACACTATCGTAAAATGTACTGCCACCATTGTTACGCAAGTTCCCGGTATCAGAAACGGTGTAGCCATTACTGCCATCGGTGACGGTGCATTCGCAGGCTGTACGGCGATATCCGAGCTTGACCTGCCCGATTCCATCAAATCCATCGGTGATAACGCTTTCATGGGATGCACTTCCCTTTCAAAGCTGATACTCCCCGAAAGACTGGAACATATCGGCGAATTTGCTTTCATGGGATGCAGCAGCCTTACCGAACTGGAACTTCCCGACACGCTGACAGAGATCCCGAAATTTGCTTTCAGCCGCTGTGACCACCTTACTGAAATAAAACTCCCCGACTCTATCAAAACTATCGGCGAGAGCGCTTTCTATGAGTGTACGAGCCTTGAAAAATTCCGTATACCTGCGGAACTGAAAGAGATCAAGCCTTACGCTTTTCAGGAGTGGTACTCAATTCAGGATATTGATGCTTCCGCTAATGATTCCTTCACTGTTGAGAACGGTCTGCTGATGGATGCGAAAAAGTCCATCATTTACCGTGGACTTGCAAGCATTGAGGGCGATCTTTATATTCCCGACGGTGTTACGACTATCAGAACAAGCGCATTTTCGGGATGTGCAAGGATACAGAATCTTTTCCTGCCTGACAGTCTGACTTCGATCGAGGGATATGCATTTTCATTCTGCCCCAACCTTAAAAACATCGACTTTTCCGAGGGGCTGGCAAACATCGGCGAGAGTGCATTTGCCTACGATCAGAGCGTCACAAATATCAGCATACCTACAACTGTTTCAACTATCGGCGATTCGGCATTTGCATTCAACATTTCCGCAACAGGCTTAATCCTTCCTGAGGGAATAGATTCCATCGGAAGCAAGGCATTCATCGGATGCAGTGAGCTTAAAAGAATAAGCGTACCAAAGAGCGTTTCAACTGTTGGCGACGATGCTTTCGGCAAGACCTATGAGGGCGACAGTATTGTTGATATGGATGATTTCGAGATGAGTGTATATTCGGGTTCTGCGGCGCAGAAATATGCGAAATCGAGCAAGGTGAAGTATACTGTTGTGGACAGGAACATCAAGAATATGGCATTTATCGTTATAGTTGTCGGAGCGCTTTCAGCGGCAGTAGTATTTGCGGTAGTGCTTATGGCAAGGGGAAGGAAATCTCCTGACAGAGCCGCAAAAAAGGCGAAGAAGAAAGCCGAACAGCAAGCGGCTGAGGAAAGCTATGAGAAGATAATAGACGAGAATAAAAAATAAGAACCTGTCCACATAGGGATTCATGCACGTCTTTTCGTCAAATTTTGCCGTTGACTGCGTTAAAAATCCTTGAAGGGCGACAGCCCGTCGGCGGATTTTTGCCTTGTCACCGACAAAATTATGCCTGATAATCCGCACATTCACCCTATGTGGACAGGTTCTAAAATCCGGACGGTCATTGACCGTCCTTTTTATTCGCCGATATGTTTGTATATACAAACATATTACACGTTTACTGCGGTTAACAAAAGTTGATTTTTATACATTTTTGCTGTAAAATAAATCTTGAGATAATTCTGACAATAGGTCATTTTGCCCTGTCGTCAGTTACAGGAGGTGTTCTGACATAAAATCAGTCGAGATCTTTACAGATGGTGCTTGCAGCGGGAATCCCGGCCCGGGCGGCTACGGTGTTGTTCTCCGCTTCAGATCTCAGGAGAAAACCTTTGAAAAGGAACTCTCAGGAGGCGATAAAAGTACCACCAATAACCGAATGGAACTGATGGGTGTCATTCAGGGGCTTTCCGCCCTCAAAGAACCATGTCAGGTCACTCTCACTACCGACAGCAAATACGTTGTTGACAGCATAACAAAAGGCTGGGTCTACGGATGGAAGAAAAAAGGCTGGATAAAATCCGACAAAAAGCCTGCTCTTAATGTAGACCTCTGGGAAATGCTCCTGCCGCTTCTCGAAAAACATAAGGTGACATTCAATTGGGTCAAAGGTCATGCAGGACATCCCGAAAATGAACGCTGTGACAGACTTGCAGTCGAACAAAGAGATATTCACTCATTATAAATATTGTGGAAAGCAGACTGACACTGCTCGCCCGATGTGCTGAAATATGCACAACACCGCAAACGATCGGAGGTTTTCCAAATGGAAAAGAGATTTATTTACGCAGACAACGCAGCAACTACTGCCGTTTCAGAAGAAGTCCTCAATGCAATGCTCCCGCATTTCCGTACAGCTTACGGCAATGCTTCAAGTATCTACAAGCTGGGCAGAGACGCTCAGAGAGATATTGAGGATGCAAGAGAAAAAGTCGCAAAAGCTCTCGGCGCTGACCCGAAGGAGATATTCTTCACAAGCTGTGGCTCTGAGTCCGATAACTGGGCTATCAAGGGCATGGCTGAGGTACAGGAAAAGCGTGGCAAGAAGCATATCATCACTTCTGTTTTCGAGCATCACGCAGTTCTCCATACCTGCCAGTATCTTGAGAAAAAGGGCTTCGAGGTAACTTATATCCCCGTAAATGACAAGGGACTCATCGACCCTGAGGATGTAAGAAAGGCTATCCGTGAGGATACTGCTCTCGTTACCATCATGTACGCAAACAACGAGATAGGCACTATCCAGCCTATTGACGAAATTGCCGCAATCTGCAAGGAAAAGAAAGTTATTTTCCACACTGACGCTGTACAGGCTGTCGGACACGTTGAGATAGACGTTCACAAGCAGGGCATTGATATGCTGTCTCTCTCAGGTCATAAGATACACGCTCAGAAGGGCATCGGTGTGCTTTATGTAAGAAAGGGAATTACTCTCCCGAATCTTATCCACGGCGGCGGACAGGAAAGAAACAAAAGAGCAGGTACAGAGAACGTTCCTGCAATAGTTGGTCTTGGTGTTGCTATCGAAGCGGCTACTAAGAATATTGCCGAAAAGGCAGCTATAATCACTCCAAGAAGAAACCGCCTTATCGACGGAATGCTCAAACTCCCCTACACTCGTCTTAACGGCGACAGGGACAAGCGTCTCCCAGGAAATCTCAATATTTCCTTTGAGGGCATCGAAGGCGAATCACTCCTTCTTATGCTTGACATGAACGGTATATGCGCTTCATCGGGTTCAGCCTGCACATCAGGTTCACTTGACCCGTCACACGTACTTCTCTCCATCGGTCTGAAGCACGAAGTTGCACACGGTTCTCTCCACCTTTCCATCGAGGAGGATGTGACTGACGAGGATGTTGACTACATTCTTGAAGTTATCCCGAAGGTAGTTGAAAGACTGCGTTCAATGTCCCCTGTATGGGAAAAGATGATGAAAGGTGAAAAGTACGAATAAGAGGTGACACTATGGGACTTCTTGACAGACTTCTCGGAAAAGATTATGGTTCGGACGGGATACTGACCGATGACGAAAAAGAACTTCGTGACTATGAGAATCATGTCTATACTTCCGAATCGGGAGTTACGGACGGAACATATGCAGAATTTGTTATCGGAGATTCCTTCTACACTGCAAAGAAAGGACTTGTAACAACAGGAACAGTCACAGGCGGTGTTTTCAAGGTAGGCGACAGTGTACAGATATGCCGTGGAGATACGGTGATACTCGAAACTGTAATACTGGGCATTGAGCAATTCAGAACAGTCTGCCGAAAAGTTGCCGAGGGCGCAGAAGCAGGATTGCTGCTCGCTGCGGATGACAGCAGTATTAAAAAGCAGATAAAGCGAAATGATATAATCAAAAAAGTATAAAGGAGAAAGATCAATTATGATGTACAGTGAGAAAGTTCTCGATCATTTTTCAAATCCAAGAAATGTAGGCGAGATCGAAGATGCTGACGGCGTAGGCGAGATCGGCAACGCTAAGTGCGGCGATATTATGAAGATGTACCTTAAAATAGACAAGGGTATCATTACAGATGCTAAGTTCAAGACATTTGGCTGTGGTGCGGCAGTAGCAACATCATCAATGGCAACTGAGCTTATCAAGGGCAAGTCTATCGACGATGCGCTGAAGCTGACAAATCAGGCAGTAGTTGAGGCTCTGGACGGACTTCCTGCTGTAAAGATACATTGTTCGGTACTTGCAGAGCAGGCCGTAAGATCGGCTCTGTCGGACTACTATACAAGACAGGGAATCGATCCGCTCCCGATAGTAGGCGAGATCAAAGAACCGGAGGAATAATGAAAAAGAAAAACTCCCGAATTAAGGGCGGTACTCTTATAGAAACTTTATATGTAATTATCGGGGGAAAACCTTTCTGAGGAAAGGTTCTTCCCCCGAACCCCCTTTCCAAAGACTTTAAACTGAAATTTTGCCCCTGACAGGGCGCTCTCCATACAAAGTAAAAATT
>JAEDMD010000082.1 GCA_016303195.1 Oscillospiraceae bacterium
ACAGAACTTAACAACACCAAAAAAACTCTGGAGGCTTCCCATCCCAATGTCATTATCATCACCATCGACAACTACGATGAGATAATACAGAACGCAAAGGAAAGCGAAAAAGCCCGTGCTACCCTCGAAACAGAACAGCTTATCGAGAGCTTCATGAGTACCACCAACGGCTTTATCAAGCGCACCTCCACCAATACCTTCTTCGCTGTCCTCGAAAGCCGTCACCTTGACGCTATCATCAGCGAGAAATTCAAGATCCTGGATTCTGCACGAAAGATCAAGATCGACGGCAAGTATCCGCTGACTTTTTCCATCGGTGTGGGCAGAGGTGCTGATTCCCTTGCGGAAAGCGAACGCATCGCAAGACAATGCCTTGATATGGCTCTCGGCCGTGGAGGAGATCAGGCTGTTGTAAAAACTGCCAACGGTTTCAGATTCTTCGGCGGTGTTTCAAAGGGCGTTGAAAAGCGCTCACGTGCTAAAACACGCATAATCGCCAACGCTTTGCAGGATCTGGTCGTGAATTCGGACAAGGTCTATATCATGGGCCACCGCTTCGGCGATCTCGATTCCGTAGGTGCTGCCTGCGGTCTTGCAGGTGCTATCGGTCTACTCGGCAAGGAAGTCTATATAGCTGTTGACAGAACCAGAAATCTTGCCGCTAATCTCATCGACTTCGTTGAGGAAAAGACCAGTGAGGAGCTTTTCATTACTCCCGAAGAAGCAGAAATGTCCATAGGTGCGGACGATCTGCTCATAATCGTTGATACCCACAACAAGGACTACATCGAAAGTCCTGCCCTCTATGACAGGTCAAAGTCGGTCGTTGTTATAGACCACCACCGTAAAACTGTTAATTTCATCGACGATGCGGTTATCTTCCACCATGAACCATACGCTTCATCTGCTTCGGAAATGGTAACGGAGATAATCCAGTATTTCAGATACGATTCGGATGAAAAGATACAGAGCTGTCATGCAGAAGCCCTCCTTGCAGGTATCATGCTGGATACCAAGAATTTCGTTATGCGTACAGGCGTAAGAACTTTCGAGGCTGCCGCTTACCTGAAAAAAATGGGCGCTGATACAGTCGCTGTAAAACTGCTTTTCTCCAATTCTATCGACTCATACAAGCGTAAGACCCAGATCGTGGCTTCGGCTAAGATACATAGGAACTGCGCTGTCACTTCCACTGACATCAGATCCGATGACATAAGGATAGTCGCTCCGCAGGCGGCTGACGAACTTCTCAGCATCACCGATGTTGAAGCATCATTCGTTATCTATAAAACAGGCGGAACTGTCAATATCTCCGCCCGTTCACTCGGTGCGATAAACGTTCAGGTCATTATGGAAAAACTCGGCGGAGGCGGTCACCAGACAATGGCGGCGGCTCAGCCCGAAAATGTATCCATCGAAGAAGCATACAAAATGCTCATCAAAGCAATCGACGAATACCGTGCGGATAATCCCGCACAAAATACAGAAAGGACGTTATAAATATGAAAGTTATCTATTTACAGGATGTTAAAGGCTCAGGCAAAAAGGGCGAGATCAAGAATGTAGCAGACGGATTTGCAAGAAATATGCTCCTCCCAAAGGGACTGGCTGTTGAAGCAACTCCCGAAAACCTCAACAAGCTCAAGGGTCAGCAGGATTCCGCTCAGCACAAGATCGACATGGACGTTCAGACCGCTAAGGAAGCCGCTGCAAAGCTCAAGGGTCAGAAGATCATCATCAAGGCTAAGGCAGGTTCAAATGACAGACTTTTCGGCTCTGTTACTTCAGGCAATGTGGCTGATGCCCTCAATGAACAGCTTGGCATAAAGGTTGACAAGAAGAAGATCACTCTCAGCACAGATATCAAGAATTTCGGCTCTTACACTGCCTCTATAAAGCTGTATAACGGCATTTCCGAGACTATCGACGTTGAAGTCGTTGAGGGCTGATATACCTATGGACGAGAATAATTTTATCACCTCCGCCAGAGAGCTGCCGCACAGCATCGAGGCGGAGCAGTCCGTTTTAGGAGCAATTATCGCCGATCCGTCCATTCTTCCGACGGTCATCGAGCTGATAAAGCCCGAATATTTTTACAGCGAACAGCACAGCGCCATCTATGGGATCATCCTGCGTATGTTCTCCACAGGCGCTCCAGTGGATATCGTCACGCTCCTCAATGAATCGGAAAAACTCCACATCTTTGAATCCGCTTCCGAGGGCAGACGCTATCTTTCGGAGATCGCCGATCTGCTTCCGACTACTTCAAATATTGAAAGCTACTGCAAGATAGTTGCGGATAAGTATTTCGTCAGAAGTCTCGGATATGTGGCAAGGAATATCCTCGAAGATATCCAGATGGGCGAGCATGACGCTTCCCTGCTTCTTGATGCGGCTGAACAAAAGATCTACGACATCCGTCAGGGCCGTGATGTCCGTGGACTTATACCGCTGAAAGAGGCCATTGCAGAGGCTTATGACAGACTCGGCAAGATATCAGGCCCCGACAAGGAAAAATTCGTCGGCGCAAGAACAGGTTTCACGCTCCTCGACAGCATTACATCGGGTCTTAACAAGTCCGACCTTATCATCATTGCCGCCCGTCCCGGTATGGGTAAAACATCTTTCGCCATGAATATCGCCACAAACGTCGCAAGACGTGCGGAAAAGGAAGTTGTTACGTTCAACCTCGAAATGTCCAAGGAACAGCTTGCGACACGTATTCTTTCAACTGAGGCACTCGTGGACTCGAACTCTCTCCGTAACGGCAGAATCTCAGGCGATGACTGGGTAAAACTTGCTACAAGCGCAGGCTACCTCAGCACTCTGCCGCTTTTCATCGACGATACCGCAAGCATGACCGTTCAGCAGATGAAGGCAAAGCTCAGACGTACCAAGAATCTGGGTCTGGTCATTATCGACTACCTCCAGCTTATGGAGTCAACTTCCCGTTCAGACAACCGTGTCGTTGTCATTTCCGAGATCACCCGTCAGCTCAAAGTTATGGCAAAGGAACTTAATGTGCCTGTTATCCTGCTTTCACAGCTTTCACGTGCTGTTGAGAGCCGTAACGATAAGCGTCCTATGCTGTCAGACCTCCGTGAATCTGGTTCTATCGAGCAGGATGCGGATATCGTTCTGTTCCTCTACCGTGAGGCATATTATAATAAGGAAAGTCAGCGTCCGAATATTTCGGAATGTATCGTTGCCAAGAACCGTCACGGTGAAACAGGTACGGTGGAGCTGGTTTGGGACGGTCAGTACACTCGTTTCTCAAATCCCGAATATAACGATGTTCCTGCGGATGTTCAGTAAGCTATGACAGAAAAAGTATTTGATCTGATAAAAAAAGAACATCTTCTAAGCGGCGGTGAAACTGTTGTTTGCGGTCTTTCGGGAGGCGCTGACAGCGTTGGCTTGCTCCTTGCATTGTATGAACTCCGTGACAGGCTGGATATCACCATCGAGGCTCCATGTCAACCATTGCCTTCGTGGCGATGAAAGCGACCGTGATGAGGAATTCTGCCGTCAGCTTTGTGAAAGGCTCGGTATCCCTTTCAGTTCGTTCAGAGTGGATGTGAAGGGATTTGCGAAGAAAAACTCCCTTTCCGACGAGGAAGCCGCACGTAAACTCAGATATGGCGTTTTTGCCGAAAATTCGGAGAATAAACTTATTGCTACCGCTCATAATGCCAATGACGATCTTGAAACTGTCATCCTCAACCTTGCCCGTGGCTCGGCTCTTAAAGGAATGGCAGGCATCCCCGTAAAACGTGGGAATATCATCCGCCCTCTCCTTGCGGTCAGCCGTCAGGAAATTGAGGATTTCCTCGCAGAACGCAGACAGGATTTCGTCACAGACAGCACTAATCTTTCCGATGATTACACCAGAAACAAGATCCGTCACAGGATAATACCGCTGTTGCAGGAGGTTAACAGCTCCGTTATTGCGACATCCGTCCGCTCCATCAGCGCAATGCGGAGCGAAAATGAGTTCATCGAGGATAAGACCGACGAAGCGGAGCGAATTTGCAGATGCGGAAAAACATTCACGGGACTGGAGGATTTTCACCCCGTCATCAGGCGCAGATGCATTGCAAGGCTTCTTTCGGAGGAGGCTCTCCCCTACTCGGCGGACAGGCTCGCAACTGCCGACAATATCGCTGTAAACGGCGGAAAACTCAATATTTCGGGGAATATATACCTTGTCTCTGACGGACATACTCTGAAACTTGAAAATATTGTGAAAAATGCGGATGTTCAGCTTTTGGAAAAACCGCTGGTCATTGGTGAAAACTCGATTTTCCCCGATATTGTGCTGGATTGTCAGATAGTTGAATGTGATGGTTTGAAGAAATTTCTTTCAGTTCACAGTTTATTAACATTTTACGTGTTAGATTATGATAAAATAGTAGGAAGAGTTGTTGTCCGTAACCGAAGATTCGGTGATAAGATTCAGCTCAAAGGCAGGAATTTCACTTCCTCCGTAAAAAAACTGATAAATGAGAACGTGCCCGCAGGACAGAGAAGCGAACTTCACTTCATCGAGGACTCCGAAGGTACGGTCTTTGCCGAAAAAATAGGTATCGCCCAGCGTGTCGCTCCCGATGACCGCACTAAGCGGTATCTCATAATATCAGTAAAAAAATCAGATAGGAGTGGATCATTTGACACCAAGAAAGAGTAAAGGCCTTTTCACTTACCTCCTCATTCTTCTGATCGCAATTTTTGGCATCTATTTTGTCAGCACAAGAATGAACGAAACTACCGAAAAGACCGATTACACCACGATCATTGGCTATTTCGACGACTATGAGGTCTCCTACTATGAACTTGACCTCGGCACAGGTGAACTGAAATATCAGCTCAGGGGCGAGGATGTAAAAAAACGTTACAGCGTTCCTAATGTAAGCATCTTCCTTCAGGATACCGAAAATTACCGTATCGAATACAACAAGAAGTATCCCGACGATCCGCTGAAACAGGATTACATCAAGATCACCGACAGAACATGGCTGTACTCGCTTATCCCTGTACTGCTCACCATCGTTCTCGGTATCGCTATCCTCTACTTCATGATGAAGCAGAGCGGCGGCGGCGGTAAGTATACCAACTTCGGCAAGGCTAACCTCAAAAACGGCGCAAGCGCAAGAAAGGCTACTTTCAAGGACGTTGCAGGCGCTGATGAGGAAAAGCAGGAGCTTGTGGAGATCGTTGACTACCTCAAGAACCCGAACAAATACAAGGAGATCGGCGCTAAAGTGCCAAAGGGCGTTCTTCTTTTAGGCCCTCCCGGTACAGGTAAAACTCTCCTCGCAAGAGCTGTTGCAGGCGAGGCAGGATGCCCGTTCTTCCCTATCTCAGGTTCTGATTTCGTTGAAATGTTCGTCGGTGTTGGCGCTTCACGTGTAAGAGACCTTTTTGAACAGGCCAAGAAACACTCGCCTTCCATCATCTTCATCGACGAGATCGATGCTGTCGGCCGTCACAGAGGCGCAGGTCTCGGCGGCGGACATGATGAACGTGAGCAGACCCTCAACCAGCTCCTCGTTGAAATGGACGGCTTTACAGGAAATGAGAGCGTTATCGTTATTGCGGCTACCAACAGACGTGATATCCTCGATCCCGCACTTCTCCGTCCAGGCCGTTTCGACAGACAGATCGTTGTCGGCTACCCCGATGTAAAGGGCAGAGAGGAAATACTCAAAGTCCATGCTAAAAACAAGCCTCTCGGCCCTGACGTTGACCTTAAAGTCATCGCTCAGACAACTCAGGGATTCACAGGTGCTGATCTGGAAAATCTCCTCAATGAGGCCGCTCTCCTTGCGGCTCGTAATGAGAGAATGTCCATCACAGAAAATGATATCGAAGAAGCTACAATGAAGGTGATCGCAGGCCCTGAAAAGAAGTCCCGCATCGTTACCGACCGTGACAAGAAGATAACTGCTTATCACGAAGCAGGCCACGCTGTTGCGGCTTATAATCTCCCTACTCAGGATAAAGTCCATCAGGTCACTGTCATCCAGAGAGGTATGGCGGCAGGTCTTACTGTTACCCGTCCCGATACCGATGACAGCCACGTTACACGCAATAAGATGAGAGAAAGCATTGTAATGCTCCTCGGCGGCCGTGTTGCTGAAGAACTCTTTGTGGATGATATCTGCACAGGCGCTTCAAACGATATCGAACGTGCTACCAAGACCGCAAGAAATATGGTCACAAAGTACGGTTTCTCAAAGAAGATCGGTACAGTGGTCTACGGCTCGGACAATGACGAGGTATTCCTCGGCAAGGATTACGGCCACACAAGAAATTACAGTGAAGCTGTTGCCGCTCAGATCGACGATGAGGTTCGCTCGATCATCGAAAAGGCTTACAGCGATTGTACTGAGATACTCAAGGCAAATGCAGATAAGATGCACTTCCTCGCTAAGTATCTCCTGAAATTTGAAAAGATCGACGGAGAGGATTTCGAGAAGCTCATGAAGGGCGAACTCAGTGAGGATATCCTCAATACACCCGATGAGTCTGAGGAAAAAACTGCTTTTGAAGATGAGGTTTCCGAAAAGTCTGAGGATGCTCTGCCACAGGAAACTGTAAGTCCTGCAAAGCCTGAAGAAACTGAATGATTCGCTGAATAAAGCGAAAAACATGAATATCCCGATGGTTTCTTCCATCGGGATTTCTTATACTTGCCTTTTTCAGATCACAATACCGACACATATCTTAATTATTCTTAATTTTTGATTACAAAGGGTTTAATATTAGTTTAAAACCATTGAAGTCAGCGTTCGGGTGTGATATAATATCCTTGCTCAGGATGTTTTTCAACTTTAACTTTTTCAGATAATCGGAGGTGTTCTTTTGAATTCTCTTAATCTTATCCTTTGCGCTGCTGCGGCTGCGGCTCTTGATCTGTGTACTCTGATACTCATTATCACCGCTTACTGCGAAAAGCGCTCAGCTACCAAAAACTGGGACTGGATAGCCAACTCCATGGAACTCACCGAACAGGGCATGGTCTATGAACTCGGATGTGACGAGATACTCATAGGCAGACACGCTTCTGCTGATATCCGTCTCCCCGATCTTTCAGTCTCACGCTACCACGCTATGCTCACTGTCTCAAACGGCAGATGGACTATTACCGATATCGGCTCGAAATCCGGCGTTTTCGTTAACGGAAACCTCGTCCACGAAGCCGTTCTCCATGAAAATGACATAATCAAGCTCGGCAGCCGCCGCCTTGTTTTCAGACGAAGGAGGAATGACAATGTACGCTAACCCCATCGCTTATATCTTCTCCTGTATTTTCGTTCTTGCGGCTCACGGCGCAATGCTCGCCAATATCTACTTCAACGGCAATTATGAGGATATAGGCAGTGTTATCGTTCTCGGTGCGGCTGTGCTTATCCTCGACATCGTTTACTTCATCGTCATGCTTTTCTTCAAGCAGATATCCTATGCGGTGGATTTCCTGCTCATCCTGATACTGAATATGAGCGTCATATTCCAGTCCTGCTTCGGCGGTGTTTCATTCAACCTCAGACATTACATCACCTGCATTGCCGCTCTTGTTGCCTGCAAGATAGGTTTTCTGTTCTGTCGAAACTATAAATGGCTTCAGGATCAGAAATTGTACATCTACGGCGGTATCGGTGTCCTTATGGTGGTCATACTGCTCTTTACGGGCGCAAGAAGTATGTGGATAAATTTCGACGGATTTTCCATCCAGCCTTCGGAGTTCATCAAGCCATTGTTCGTTCTCGCCTGTTCTACATCCATTATGGATCAGCAGAGAAAGCATAAGATACTGTTTTTTAACGTTGTATACGAGAATTTCGCATTATTCGGCCTTATGGCGGCTATCGTCCTGCTCCAGTGGTGGTGCAGGGACTTGGGAAGCCTCCCGACTTTCATGGGCATCTATGCCGCAGGTTTTCTGCTCAGGATATGTTACCCTAAAGCTAAATTCTCAAAGAAAAAACTCATCGCCGCAGGCGCTCTGCTTATCGCAGTTGCTCTTGTTGCAATGAAATTCGCTCCTGAATACGTTCAGCACCGTCTCCACGTTGACATCTGGAACGACAAAACAGGCGACGGTTATCAGCAGTCTCAGGCTCTTATCGGTAT
>JAEDMD010000083.1 GCA_016303195.1 Oscillospiraceae bacterium
GGACGCCCTGCACGAGAGGGCGTCCCCTTAATAAAATATGACTTTTTCGACAAGCAAACAAGGGCTGCCAAAGGCAGCCCTTGCATTGAATATGTTCAGATTTGTACGGATATTCCTCTTTTATCAGAGAAGATAGTACTTTCCGTCGATATTATAGACATAAACCGAGATGTCATAGCCCAGATAGCTATTGAGCTGGTAGTACTTGTTTTCGACATCTTTTAATGTAACATCCAGATAGACAAGTTTACGGCTCTTTACCTTTTCTGACAGCTTTTCGCCTGCGGCAAGATCAAGTTTCGCATCGATCTCGCTGAAACTTGTCAGGTCTTCGCTTTCGTTCTCATTAAGGCAGGTATCAACTGTAAAATATGTGAATTCAAACTGACCGTGAGCCTTAGTCATAAGTACATCCAGATACTTTTCAAGGTAATCCTTTACACTTTCATAATTTCTTTCCTTGACCGATCTTTCGAGATACGGCACATAGAATACCTCTTTCATGGCATCCTCGTCGCCGTTCTGGAGAGCGGTAAGGTAGTTTGAGATAAGGTATATCTCAGGATAATCCGTGCCCTCCTGAGCGAAATATCTTGGATCGAAATCCACATCAAGAGTCAGTTTATCATTTGTACTGCTCTTGAGAGATGTCATTGTTGCACCATACGGCATATCATCCTCATCCAGAGACATACCGTCGGACGGGCCGCCTACAAGATTCGACTCGCTTTTACTGCTTTCGGTATCCTTATTTGAACAGCCAACAGCGGCAGCACACAGTACAGCCGCTGATACAACAGCCGCAGCTTTTTTCAACATTGCTTTCATATTAATTCTCCTGTTAACCAAATACATAATATCTTCCGTCTTTTTCAACAAGAACGATTTCATATGCGCTTACCAGAAGGCTTTCCTTACCAATTCTGTCCTCTGCCATCACATAGAACTCACCGTCATATATCTTGTCAGTGTCTTTTTTAAGCTGTTCATAGTAGTCCTCGCCGAGCATATCCTTGAAGTTTTCAAAATATGCTTCGAGATTATCCTTGTCCTCCTGATACTGCTGCGGAGTGTCCAGCTTCAGACGGGATATCTTGAATTTTCCGTTGGTAGTGGTTGCAAGGTTTGAGCATTGAGTAGCAAAGGATGTCTTTGTGTCATACTGTAATTCCTTTTTCAGATACTCGTCCATTTTATCGAGATAATCGGGATAAGTACAGCGTGTATATTTGGTATAGTCATTTTCGGAAAAGGAAATGAAATACTGCTCCAATGTCTGCATCAGTTCTGACGGGAATTCATCCTCATTGAAGTACAGTTTAGTACCGTATGCAGATTCTCGATAAGAGCCGAGATCACCGTCTTTGTCATCCGCAGCAGGAGTTATCTCATCGCCAAGTTCAGTGAATTCCAGCGGTTCATCCGATCTTTCAGCAGATTCGATATCCTTCATGACGATCTCCTGATAGGAGTCAAAATCCATCTGTGTTGATTCTTCCACTGAATTTTCTGCTGAGTTGTCTGATATCTCAGAACCTTCGGATGTACTGTTTACAGTTATCTTCTTATCGGAACAGCCTGCGGAGAAAGCGCATCCGATAACAGCAGTCAGCAAAAGAGCTGTCAGTTTCATCTTGTTCATACAAGGCCTCCTTTAGCCCAGCTTGCCCATCTGGGAAGCCCATGCCTCAACGGCTGAGCCTGCGGGAGCATAGACTACAAGATTCGGGAGATCTTCCAGTCCCCAGCTTTCATAAGCAAGATCGGGATTCATTATAGTCAGGGAGTACATACCCTCACAGCCTGTAAAGGCTTCCTCCTGAACTCGTGTAACGGTTGACGGGAGCGTCATTTCGGACAGGCTTATACAGCCCACGAAAGCGCCTCTCTGCACTTCTTTGAGATTTGCAGGTATATTTATCTGTGACAGTGAAGCACAGTCCATGAAGGCGCCTTCACCGATTATATCAACAGTTTCGGGGAGAGTAACGGATTCAAGCTGATAGTTGGCTTCAAAGCAGTAGAAGCCGACTTCGCAAACAGGAACACCTTCCATCTCAGCAGGAAGCTCCACATTTGCGGCATTTCCGTTATACTTGGTGATTATAGTCCTGCCCTCGTATATCTCATAGTCGAAATCGCCGTTTTCCTCGATATTACGTTCTCTCACGGTAGCAAGAGGCTCATAGGTATCAAGCTCTGTGGCAGCCTCGGTCTCAGGCTGAGTTTCAATTACCGACTCAGATGCAGTATTTTCGACCTTATCGCTGCATCCGACGGATACAGCGGTAAAAACTGCGAGCAGAGCAATCAAAAATGTTCTTTTCATAATAATAAATCTCCCAAACTGCTTATAGCATGATGAAAATGTGTTGAACTGATAAAATTTTACGGATCGCCGATCAGATTCACTGATTCTTTGCAGCGTTTCCTCTTATCTTGGCTCTCTGCTGGTTGCTGAGGATCCTCTTTCTGATACGGAGAGACTCAGGAGTAACTTCAAGAAGCTCATCGTCAGCAAGGAATTCAAGGCAGTCTTCAAGGCTGAGAACTCTCGGCGGAACGAGACGGAGTGCATCATCGCTTCCGCTTGCACGTGTATTTGTAAGGTGCTTCTTCTTGCAGACATTTACAACGAGGTCTTCTACCTTTGGTGAAGCGCCTACGATCATGCCCTCGTAAACAGGAGTACCTGACGAGATAAAGAGCTGACCTCTTTCCTGAGCGTTGTAAAGGCCGTATGTAACAGCTTCGCCTGTCTCAAATGAAACCAGTGAACCTGTGTTTCTGCGTTCGATATCGCCCTTGTAAGGCTGATAGCTGTCGAATACATGGCTCATGATGCCCTCGCCCTTTGTATCGGTGAGAAATTCGCTCTTATATCCGAAAAGACCTCTTGCAGGAACGAGGAATTCGATCCTTGTACGTGTGCCCTGTGGGTGCATATCTACCATTTCGCCCTTACGTGCGCCTATCTTTTCCATTACAGAACCAACGCAGTCACCCGGAACGTCGATAACGAGTCTCTCGATCGGTTCGAGCTTCTGACCGTTTTCGCCTTCCTTGAACAGAACTCTCGGAGTTGAAACGGACAGCTCATATCCCTCACGGCGCATATTCTCGATAAGGATGGACAGGTGCATCTCACCACGGCCTGCAACACGGAAAGCGTCGGTATTTTCAGTTTCCTCTACACGGAGAGAAACGTCCTTGAGCAGTTCCTTGAAAAGTCTCTCACGGAGCTGACGGGAAGTAACGAACTTACCTTCCTTGCCTGCGAATGGGCTGTCATTTACAGCGAAAGTCATTTCAACAGTAGGCTCACTGATCTTTACGAACGGGAGCGGCTCAGGAGCATCGGTAGCGCAGATAGTATCGCCGATGGTGATACCTTCGATACCTGATATCCATACGATATCTCCGACAGTAGCTTCCTGAACGGGAACACGGTTAAGTCCCTGTATCTGGAGCAGAGAAACGATCTTGGAGTTGTAGTTCTTCTTAGAGCCTGTGTAATCGCAGACAGTTACCTGCTGATTTACCTTGATGTTACCTCTTACGATACGTCCGATACCTATACGGCCGACATATTCGTTGTAGTCAATGGAAGAAATGAGCATCTGGAGCGGTTCTTCAGGTTCACCCTTCGGCGGCTCGATGTAGTTGATGATAGTATCGAAAAGGGGCTTTAAGTCTGTACCTGCTTCATACTGGCTGAGTGAAGCTGTACCGCTTCTGCCTGAGCAGAAAAGAAGCGGTGATTCGAGCTGATCTTCGTTAGCATCAAGGTCAAGGAGAAGTTCAAGAACTTCATCGCCGATCTCATCAAGACGGGCATCAGGACGGTCGATCTTGTTTACGACAACGATGATCTTGTGACCCATTTCGAGAGCCTTTGACAGTACGAAACGAGTCTGCGGCATAGGGCCTTCAGCAGCGTCAACGAGCAGGAGAACACCGTCAACCATTTCCAGTACACGCTCAACCTCACCGCCGAAATCAGCATGGCCGGGGGTGTCGATAATGTTGATCTTGATATCGTTGTACATTACGGAAGTATTCTTCGCAAGGATAGTGATACCTCTTTCACGCTCGATGTCATTGGAGTCCATAACTCTCTCAGCAACAGCCTGATTCTCACGGAATACGCCGCCCTGCTTGAGCATTTCGTCAACGAGGGTAGTCTTACCGTGGTCAACGTGGGCGATAATGGCGATGTTTCTTAAATCTTCTCTTATCATCTTTTCTTTCCTCCAAGAATTATATTTATCCTTCTTTATATAAACGGGCAATTTCCCGTTTCTTTTTCTGAACTTGCATCCATCAATATATCTTGTGAAAACAAGTTTTATTTTACCGTGAATCTGTCACCCAGCTTTTCATTAAGCAGTGACCTTAAAGCAGACGCATCGCCATCGGTGATATCCGAAAAGGCGAAAGAAAAATTTATCTCCTTAGTGAATATTATGAAATAACCGTTTCTTTCTACGGCTTTCTTTAAGGATTCATAGGCAAATGTGTAAGTAGTTCTTTCTGCTTGAATAAAGTTCCCACAAGTCTGTCATCGCTGAGTTCGCAGTTTATCATGATCTGATCTTTAGGGAAAATAAGCGAAAAGATCAATATCCACCAGTTTACGGCAAGGGCAAACAACTGAACGCACATTCCCCCCATATATATGAGCGCTCCCAGTATAACAAGCGTAAAATAGCTTATAATGTCCCACATATGCGGCAGGACAGTGCTGATTATTTTCAGGACAGCGATCGCACAGGCAGTAAGGAATATCACCACCAGAAACATACGAAATACATAACCTTTATCCTCATTCAGCGAAGCAAGGGTATTTTTTCTGCCGTGTCGGTATTTTACTTTTATCATATACTGCCCTCCGTGTCGATGAGGAACTTATCGCTCATTTTCTGAACGAGCAGTTCACGAAGCTGTAAGGCAGTCCCCTCGGAAAAATCATTTTTTCCGATGATGCAGACCGTATGCTTGTACAGATGGATGAAAAAATACCTGTTTGTTTCGGTAGCCGCATAGAGATTCTGATAGGTGAATTCACGTTTCACCTCGGAAATAGTGCCTCTTTTGACGAATGTAAAAACATCGTCATCGAAAAAGAATTCTCGTTTTTCCTCGGCAGGAGGCGTATTCTCCATAACTTTCGGCTGACGCAGCAGCTTTATGATCTTTTTCACATTGGAAAAAACCGAAACGGCATAGAACACCAGAGCGATCTTTATATATACTTAAATTGCGCTGTGGTAAAGATATGCCAAAGCCCATACACCAAGAACAGCGAGAAAGACTATTTCAGCTATCCATAATATGAGCGATCTCATGCGCTGTTTTTTATTGTTGTAGACGTAGGAGTCACTGATATATCTGCCTGTGTAAATGACATCAGCACGTATCATAGCGACACCTGTTTATTCGTTGTCTATATAAACATCCAGCTTTTCATCAACAGCCTTTGTGAAGAACTCAACGAGCGCATCATAGCAATCGGAACGGCGTGGATATTTCATTCTGTGTCTGTCTATTGCCATAAGCTGATTAAGTGCCTTTGAACAGTCGGGAACTTTCCAATGGCTGTTATCGAAATCCAGTGCAAGCTGATAATACTCAGCAAGGCATTCCCCGCCCTTGTTTGAATAAGGGATCAGGGACATGATATCATCGAAAAAGCCTTCCCAAACATGGAATTTTTCGAGAACGTTGTCATTTTTGCAAAGGCAGAGGATGAATTTCTTTTCACCGTCAAAGCCTTCATAGAATCGTTTATCTTCCTTCATTTGTTTCACCTCTGAATTTATATTAAAGGGCTTGTGTGACATCCGCACAGCCTTCAGTGATCCTGAACCATACAAATAATATAGTTCATCTCCTATACATTTTTAAACGAATATGCATCGTTTTAATGCAAATGTTCTTTTTTTTCGGACATAAAAAAGCCCTTGCCGCTTAGCAAGGTACTTACTGTATAAACCTGAGCCGAAGTCAGGCGTAGTCTGTCATTTTGAAGATCTGTTATATTTTCCGTTTCTGAGGAACAAGATATTGTTAATAAAATAGCCCCGATTTTGCTCGGGGCTTAGTGGTGGGAGAGGATGGATTTGAACCATCGAAGCATGAAAGCAACAGATTTACAGTCTGCCCCCTTTGGCCACTCGGGAACTCTCCCATACAAAAATATTAACGAGTTTTCAACTCGTTAAGCAAAATAATGGAGCTGGTGGACGGACTCGAACCCCCGACCTGCTGATTACAAATCAGCTGCTCTACCAACTGAGCTACACCAGCGCTTTATTGCTTGTTTATTATATCACATCTTTTTTTTTTTGTCAACCCCTTTTTCAAATTTTTTTGAAAAAATTTTTTGGAAGGAATTGAAGCTGTTTAAAAGATGAATCGAGGCGACAGGACTTGAACCTGCGGCATCTTGCTCCCAAAGCAAGCACTCTACCAAACTGAGTTACGCCTCGGTCTTTTTGTTTGCGTCCGTGTCAGACAGCTTTTATATTATAGCAAAGGAAACAGCAAATGTCAATAGTTATTTTTCAGCTTTGTATGATTGCACAATTGGACAATGATTTTCACTGTGCTGTTGCAGCTAATCGCACAAAATATGCTATTATTCAAATAAAAATCAAAGGGGAAGCATGAACTTCCCCTGCGGATTTTAAAATATCAGTCAGTGATATTATCAACTGCATCCTTGATGTCATCAGCCAGATCTTCTGCTGTGTCCTTGACATCTTCAACAGCATCCTCAACTGCTTCCTTTACATCTTCAGCAGTCTCCTTTACTGTATCCTCGTCTGCATCGAAATCATCAACGTCGAAATCGTCGAAATCATCATAATCATCGTCATCGTAATCTGAACTCTTGTCCTTGAGAGCCTGTGCTGCAACGTATCCAACAGCAGCGGCTGCACCTGCAGCAAGAATAGCAACTAAAAATTTATTCATTTTATACTCCTCTTTTCTTCGCAAGATTATACGTTGATGTTCCGAGAAATGCTCATCATAAGGGGAGATCTCAGCGAATCGCCAACCACTTACCGAACCGCTTGCGAACGGGATACGATAATCTTTTTATATTATAACATATATTTTTTTTGATTTCAACTCTTTACATATTATTTGTTAAAAACATCAAAATTGAAAGGGCTGTTATTGGTGCAGTTTCACAACGCAGTATACGATTGCCCAGCCATACCTGTGAAGCGCCTATGCTGACGATAGCCTCAGCTTCCTCTTTGTCGAATCCGCCCTCACTGCCTATGACGAGTCCGACAGACTTTGCACCGTCCAGCTTCACATCGCTGAATGAGCATCCGCCTTTTTCCTCATAAAGCAGTACCGTCCTGTCAAGCTCAGCCATTTGTGCGACCGCCTGCCTGAATCCGATCATCGGCATAACTTCGGGAATCATTCCCCTGCCCGACTGCTTTGCGGCTTCGGCAGCTATTTTGTTCAGTCTCGGAAGTTTTTTTGCAAAATCCTTATCATCGGGACGGGAAATGCATCTGCGTGTCAGTATCGGCACTATTCTTGAAACTCCCAGTTCCACGCTTTTCTGGATGATATATTCCAGCTTGTCCAGCTTCGGAACAGCCTGAAAAAGCGTAACTTCGATGTTCGGTTCGGCGGCGCACTGATGTTTCTCAACAAGTTCCAGATAGACCGTATCAGAGGTGATATCGGCAATTTTGCAATTGTAGTCGATACCGTCACAGCAGACCGTCAGTGGTTCGCCGATCTTCATTCTCAGCGAACGTCCCACATGGTTTGCGTCACTGCCCGTCAGGGTTATGTTATTTTCGTTTATTTCGTTAGTAAAAAATCTTGGCATATTTTCACCGCATTTCTGATAGTATGTATCAATTATACTATATAATTATAAAAAAAGCAACTGTAAGCCGTAAATATCCCAGGGCAACGGCATTTACTTTTAAAAAATATAAAAAAGCGCCGCAGGCGCACGTTCTGGGGTCAA
>JAEDMD010000084.1 GCA_016303195.1 Oscillospiraceae bacterium
TATTTGTTAATTCTTTCTTTTTTCTATTGACTTTTCATAGCTGGTCTCCTTATATTTTATTGCTTTTATTATATCAGTTTATCAATTTTATTTGCAGACTGTCGCTCTACAAAATATACCTTTCCAGCATAGCCATGTACTCATTTTCCATCGCAGGGGCATATTCTGCAAGTTCCTGCGGTGCTGAGAAATATGTCTGCACCGATTTGTTCAGATGGGTCAGATATCGGCTTATCGCCTCCCCTGCCATCTCATCTGCGATACTGCTTTTCAGCAGTTTGCGTGTGAAGCATCCCAATGTAAGCTGAAATTCCATATCAGTTCTGCCGTGGGCTTTCAGGAGCGTAGTTTCCAGCTTTATGCGGTAAGCAAAGAAGCTGTTGAACAATTCGGTGAGCTGTTCGCTCTGGGTGCGTATCTGCACTCTCAGCGTTCCGAGCCTGTCAAGAGGCTCACGTTCAAGCTCGACCTTGTAGCTGATCGTCGGTTGGTATTTATAGTCCAGCGCCGTTTTAAGCGTCATAAGCGAGGCCGATCTCTGCTGTTGAATCCGAAATCCTCCGCTTACAAGATGGCTGAGACTTTCAAATATCTCACGCATACGCATTTCGGGTGTCACGCAGGAAAGATGCTCTGCAAGTATTTGATTTATCAGATTTGAGCGGCTCGTCCCCAGCAGATATGCCTGTCGGTCAACGGCTTTTATGACATCATCCATCAGAACGAGGCTGTAAACGCTCTTTTTCATTGCTTCCTCACCTGCCTTTGAGTATATAATATCACCGTCCCAATAATTTGTCAAGCGGATTATATAATCTTTCACGCAAATTTCACAATAGCGTTTACAAATTTACGATCAGTATCATATATTTATACGTACAGATCATATATACGAATCGTAATAGATTCCACAAGCTCATATAATAAATCAATATCATTATATCTCATAATAAAGCCATTTGTCAAGTCTTATACGATATGTAAAAATACAAAAAAAATCCATCCCGAAGGATGGATGAAACGCTCCAAACGACTTTCGCCGCTTAGCACTGTGGAGCGTGCCATAGATAATAAGTTAAAAAAAGTTATTGAGAATAGAAAACATGAAAAAATTACAAATGAAAGGGGTTAGTTTTATTTATTAACAAAACCATCTCTATGGCGAGCAAGTGAATTAATATTCAGTACCAAGCACATGAGAGGGGAGGGTACTTGATACTGAACACCAATAATCTTCATTTGCTGATATTATTATATTCTAAATCACACTCTTTTGCAATGGACAAAAGTAACCTATACTATACAAATGCGTACTTTTCACTATTTTCTCTATTTTTTTGCAGCTAACTTTTTGTTAATAAGTATATTCAGATTACATATTAACAAAAAATAGGATTTTTGAGTTAAAATTCAATTTGAACCATAGATGATTTTTATATACCCCACTGTTTTTATTGATAAAAGTGCCGAATACTAAATTACTGTTTGTATTAGAAAGCGCTCAAATTACGATTTGGCGAATTTGTATGTACAAATCGTAGAATTGTGCCTGATATAAAAAATTGTCGGACATATTTGCTCAATATGCCCGACATTCTTTATAGCTTTTTAGTTTTCATAGATCTTGTCATCATACTTGAAGAATACAAGATTGATAGTCATATTGCCGTTCAGGGCACGAAGCTCGTCTACGAACTTCTTCTGGTCGATATTCTCAAGAACATCTACGCTGTATATAAGCTCGAAAAGTGTTCCGAAGTTTGTGGTCTTTACTCGTCTCAGCTTGTGGAATGTTGTGTATCTGTTCAGTACAGGCTCGAAAACTCCCTGATAGTCGAGGTTTTCGGGAATTGCTATCTTCAGTGTCATGTGGCGCTTCTTGCATCCGCCGAAGTCAACCTCGCTCATTACAAAGAGAACTGCGCCGAGAATGATGAAGAACACGATCGCAAATCCGACAAATCCCATTCCGCAGGCAACACCCATTGCCATTGCGAAGAAGATGTAGGAAATATCCTTCGGATCGCCTGCAACGCTTCTGAATCGTACCAGTGCAAGCGTACCTGCAAGGCTGATAGCACCGATCTGTGTATTTACCAGAAGAAGTATCAGCGTTACGATAGTCGGAAGCATTACCATTGACATTACGTAGCTCTGTGAATAGCCTTCTTTTCTGTGTGTGAGGATATAGATGAGGCTTATCAGTGTTCCCAGCACAACTGCGGAGATGAGACAGAAAAGGAACTCACCTGCTTTAAGGTCGGGAAGAACTGTGCTTGAACTGTTTGTAACAGAATCAACATCATTATACCTTGACAAAACATTGCCGAAAAAACCATTTGGAAACATAAATCATACACTCCTGTTCATAATACTGTTGTTTACCATTGAAATACCTGATATATAGATCTTTCTGCCGTCTGATCTTCCACTGCTCTCCACCTGACTTTTAACAAAGTTCTGGTATGCTCTGCCATACTTTGAGAAGCTGGTCTTGTAGATCTCAAGCTCCGAGAGCTTGTTAACGAGCCAGTCAGGGATAGCGTTGGAGACTTTGACTTCCATGAGTCTCTGGTCTGCACCTATGATATAATTGCCGTAGCTTTCATAGTTAAGACCTAAGTCATAACGGCGCTCAGTGATCTTGCGGTCAAAGGTAAGTCTGAAATCGTTGTCATATTTTCCGAAGAAAGCCTCTCGCTGGTAGCTTATGTACTGCTTTGGAGCGACGGGGTAGTTATTCAGGAAAACGTCAAGCTCTCTGAAAACCTGTTCAGTGATGTACTTGTTCATTTCAGGCTTTGAACGGTCTCTGAAGTAAGCGTCTGATTCTGCGAGAGTCATCTGAACTCTGCGCTTTGTAACGATTCCGCCGATTTTCTTCTTTATTTCAAGAAAAACCATATCGTCGGGTGCAGCAGGTGAATAATAGCTGCGGAGTCTGATCTTCTCCTTGTAATATGGCTTTGCAAGGGATTCTCTTATGAGATAGTCATCGGGAGTATCGTAGTAGATATTATAGATGCCGTATTCCTTGCCGCCGACGCAGAACTTGTCGGGGTTCATGTACTGGTCGATGACCTCCATCAGACCGTGGTACTGCTCCATATTAAGAAGGAATTTGATCTCTTTACGAGCAAAAGTATTAATAGCCATAAGCATCTCCGACACGGAATTTTTCCGCCCGGAGCTTCACACTCCTTTCGTATCATCTGACTATATTATAGCGGCTCATTCTTAAAATAATCTTAACACCGCTTAATATTTCCGTCAATCGAATTTCCTGTTAAGAAAGCGTTTAAGTTTCGGAATATTAAAGATATACCGTTATTTTCCCAATTTCTCTCTCTATATTTCTCAACCAGTACGGAGTGCAGGCAAAAGTGAAAAACTGATAAAAACCTGATTCACAGCTTTATCACTTTACCTAAAGCATTTGTGCGTGTAAGTATAAATTCAGTATAATAATACTGTGAGTATTATCACAGGGTATGATGAGCTATAAGCCGAAAAGCATTGCTTCGCCGCTTTCAGATATTATATTTTTACCGCACGTAGAGTTATTATTTCTGACAGTCTGAATCATCCTTATAATTAAACGTCAGAGTTGTTTTCTGTACTTGGTGGGAGTAAGTCCCACTATTTTTTTGAACTGGCGCATAAAGTGTTCCTCATTGTCATAGCCGCACATTGCCGCTACCTGTGCCACGGTACATCCCGTTTCACTGAGTATCTCTTTTGCCTTTTCTATCTTGCCGCTTATCACATCCGAGATGCATGACACACCGAACACCTCACGGTAGATATGCTGAAAATACGACCTTGACATATTTACGTCAGCCGCCATTGTGTCAACATTCCATTTAAGCTGAGGATTGCGGTATATCTTCTCACGAAGTTCGATAAGCCTGCTGTAATGCGGATCGGCAGTCTGTACCGTTTCCGATTCATACCTCAGACCCGACTCGCTGAACTTGATGAGCATAGTTCTCATCAGTGTGTCCAGCATTTTGTTTCTCCTCGAACCGAGGGAATAGAATTCCACTGCGATGCTTCGTGTAAGCGAACCGATAAGCTCGCTGTCAGCACAGCGGACAGGACAGTTTGTTTCAAGCTCAAGGGAATCCATGAACTCCCCGTCGCCTTCTGTATCGAAGCATATCCAGTCATAAACGAGAGCATTCCCGTCTGCGCCGTATATCTGCTGTATCCTGCTGTCAAAGAGCATGACAGTTCCTTCGGGACAGCTTATCATCTCTCCGCCCAACTCAAAGCGTATCCTGCTTCTTGCGTGGATGAGGAGATACTCTCCCTTTTCAGCTTTTCGGCACAGTCTGAAATCTCTGTCGCAGACCGAACAGTATCCGATGCTTTTAATGTTCATATCACCACTCCCCGTTAAACAGCAATGAATCTTCTGTTAACATTTTTCCAGTACTCTCCTGCGTAGTCGATGCCGACCCGTGGAGCAGTCCTGATCTCAGGACGGTATCCGTCGTCCTCTATCCAGATATCGGGCGACGAGCATATATCCTGTCCGTTGAAACTGCCGTCTATCTGAAGATATCTCGTCAGCTTCGCAGGGCCGTAATGCTCCTTGCCTGCTCTGATAAGGACACCCTGCGGATGATCCTTTTCGCCTGTGACCACGTTCATCATCCAGTGCATACCATAGCACAGATAAACGTATATCACACCGCTTTCCCCGTAGAGTATCTCCGTCCTTTTAGTCCTTCCCTTTGATGCATGACAGGCAAGATCCTCCTCACCGCCGTATGCTTCCGTTTCGGCTATCCTCTCTTTCAGGAGCGTACCGTCGGGAAGTCGGTGAACAAGTATCTTTCCCACCAGATCACGGGCGGTAACATCCACCTCACGATGGAAGAAGCCCTTTTTCAGACGCACTGTCACTGCTTGACCCTTAACCTTTCTTCGACCTCCGTGTCAGGTTTTACGAAAGCGGTCTTGTAGTTGGTGAAGATGACCTTTCCGGGCTTTGCGCCTGACGGTTTCTTCACGTATCTTGCGAGACAGTAGTCCACAGGAACTAATGATGAACTTCGTCCTCTGCTGTTTACTGCGGCAATAATGGCGGCTTCCTCGATCGTACTGTCGGGGGGAGTTGAGCCGTCCGTCAGTATCAGCACATGAGAGCCTGTAATGCTTTGAGTGTGCAGCCATATATCGTTTTTCTCCGCAAACTTCAGAGAAAGCTGGTCATTTTGTTTGTTGTTGCGCCCAACAAGTATTGTAAACCCGTCGCCGGACTTGTACTCGATCGGCGGCAGAGCCTTTGGGGGCTTTGCCTTTCCACCTGCGTACTTTATATATCCTTGCTCACGGAGTTCCAAACGTAACTGAATGATGTCATTTTCCGAAGCCGCTCTTGTAAGAGAATCGAAAACGCTGTCGAGATACTGGAGTTCTTCCTCGCCTTTTTCGATCTGCACTGCTAATTTTTCCTCAGCAGTGACGGCTTTTTTATATTCACTATAATAGTACTGAGCGTTCTGTGCAGGAGTTTTCCTGACATCAAGGGGAATACTCACCTGCGGACAGCTTTCGTCATAGAAATTTTCCACAAGAGCAACGCTGTCGCCTTTTTGTATGCGGTACATATTTGCAGATATCAGATCGCCGTACAGCTTATGCTGATCTTTTTCCGCACAAGCGGCAAGTTCCTCACGCTGAACGCTGATTCGTCTTGAAGTACGCTCAGTGAGATTCACCAACAGCTTGAACAGGTCATTAGCCCTCTGCTTTGTACGTGCCGCACGGTCACGCTCATAATAGAAGTTATCAAGTAATTGTGAAGCCGAATCCTGTTCCCTTGTATACATAAGAGTGCCGAACTGCGAAAGTCTGATGAAAGAGAAATCTTTGAGCTGACCCTCTTTATCCAGAACCACAGAGAAACAGCATTCGCCATTTTCGAGCTGTTCACGGGTGCGCTTGATGACATAGATTAGTCTGTCAAGCTGGTCACTGCTGATAGTATCGGACTCGATATGAACGCCTCTGCCTGCAAAGAAAGTCCACTCACGTGCAAGGATGGGGGAAATTCCCTCGAAAACACGGATAAGTGCCTTTGAAAGCTCGGCGGAATTTACAGCCGCAAGCCTTTCCTTCATTTCGTCAGGCTCGGCTGTCAGGAAATTCAGCCTGTTGTCACGGGGAGGAAGTGTATACTTCATGCCTGGGAGAACGAGACGTTCCCTTGACATTTCCTCATCGACACGTTTGATACTGTCGATGACCTTTCCCTCGTGGCTTATTATAATAAGGTTAGAGCAGCGTCCCATGATCTCGCAGGCAAGAGTAACTGTCACAACATCTCCAAGTTCGTTGACGCACTCAAAATCAAGGAAAAGCACACGTTCAAGGCCATCCTGACGGATATCAATGAGTTTGCCGCTTCCGAGACGCTTGCGGAGAAGCATACAGAACATTGGCGGAGTCTGCGGATTATCAACTGATTTCTCCGTCAGATGAACTCTCGCACTGCCTGCATTTGCCGAAATATAGAGTTTTTTGCTTCCCTGCCTTGTACGTATGGAAATAACTATCTCCTCACGGGAAGGCTGGTGGATTTTTTCAACTCTGCCGCCGATGAGGGGCAGGAGTTCGGAACGTACTGCATGAAGAAATGCGCCGTCAAGTGCCATTCGATCAATCCTTTCACTAAGGAAGGCGGATCACAGGAACGCCTGCACTTCTCTCATCTTCCTTATTATAGCATTTTTTATTTTAATTTTCCAGTCAAATCTTGCGATATATTAATAATTCAAAGTCAGCTTTTGTGCAAATTGAGCATAACTTGTCAAGCCGCTCCTTTTGGGCAGGGCTTGTGCGGTAGAAATAAGGGGTCATAGAGAACAATGACTGAACGTCCTCCTGACTGCGAAGCTCCATATCATATGTTATGCGCTCCTTGTCGATAAGGGTGAATCCATCCAGTTCGTAGGGCTTCACCTGATTCTTGTACGGAGTCTCATAAATGGCTTGTTTAAGCTCCCAGAGGTGATTTTCCGAGGGTATCGCCATTATCATTATGCCGTCTTTTTTCAGCACTCGCTGATATTCCTCGCCACAGTAAGGCGCAAACATCGTCACAAGCATATCGCACGAAGTGTCAGCAAACGGGATATGAAACACGCTTGCGGCGGCGAAAAATATGGGAGTTCCTCGCTTTGCCGCAAGTTCGGCTGCCGCCTTTGAGATGTCGATGCCGTACATTTCCACAGCAATTTCCGCATTTTTTAATCGGTCAAATATTGCGGTTGTATAATATCCTTCGCCGCATCCTGCATCAAGGATCACTCCGCCTTTGAAATGCTTTTCAGTCATATCACAAAGAGAATTTTTCAACGGCGAATAATAGCCTTTTTCAAGGAATTCTCTCCTTGCCCTGACCATCATTTTATTGTCACCGTGAACAGTCTTGCCGATATGCTTGGACAGGAGCAGATTCACATATCCGCTCCTCGCAATGTCAAAGCTGTGTCTGTTGGAACAAACCGTTCCTTTATCGTTTCTCTCCAGAATTTCGCCGCAAACAGGGCAGATCATCACACTCATACATCCACCTCAGAAATAAATACACGGGTCAATTGAGCGCTCGGATATCTCAACATCAAGCTGCGGGAATTTTTCTTCAATGACACGGCGCAGTACTGTGAGGACGATGTTCTCGGTGTGGAAGTGTCCGCAGTCGAAAAGGGCTATATTTCGGTTATTGGCATCTATCCACACATCATGTTTTACATCGCCTGTTACCAGTGCGTCACAGCCTTTTTCAATTGCAAGCCCCAGCATTGAACCGCCAGAACCTGAGCAGAACGCAATTTTTGAAAGTTGCATATTGCTGTTGCGTGATGCTCTCACATACTCGCATCCGAATATCTGCCTGAGCGTTTTTCCGAATTCTTCCCCATTTACCGGCTCATCAAGGGTAACTAT
>JAEDMD010000085.1 GCA_016303195.1 Oscillospiraceae bacterium
TCAGAGGAACCCTTTTTCAAAAGGGTTTCCCTCAATATCACGTGTAAAAACTTCTATATGAGTACCACCCTTAGGGTCAGCTTTTTGTTTCTACATTGTCCTGCTAACGGCAAAAGCAATGATGGCGATAACGATGAATAATCCCGAACTGAGCAGTTTGAATGTAAGGCTTACGGTGGATTTCAGTATCTTCAACAATATCTTCAGAAGAAATAAAATTATGACGAATACGAGAAACAGAATAAACATATACGCTCTCCTTTACACATTTTTTGTTATTATATCATTGTTACTCGATTTAGTCAACAGATATGCAAAAGTTTGATGTTATAACTATCAGCTATTTGAATAGATAATTTTGTTATATAAATATCTGATAAATCAATGGTATAATTCGGAAGATAGTTTACGGAAAGTCTAAAATATGCATGAAACAGCACTATTATTGTACGAGTTCACTAAATATTGCGTGAATTTTACATGGTTTTTCTACACTGTCGTTCACTGACTTTTCACAAAATATACATAAAGTTATGCTATACTATACTTGCTGAGGGAGAGATCCCAAAGCTGATTTTCATGGTAGTTTAATGTTTACCCCAACACTAAACTATTAAATCCCCAATAATCCCTATATCATGGCAGATGAGCTTCCTTAACAGGAGGCTCATTTGTTGTCCTGACATTGCTTATTACCTCTGTGCAACACCTTGTTTGCGCCGATAATACGATTTTTTCTGATTTTTTGAAAAATACTGTTGACAAATGCACTTTACTGGTGTATAATACAGAAGTACCTTATCAAGAGCGGCGGAGGAAACAGGTCCTGTGAAGCCCGGCAACCTGACTATATCGGTCAAGGTGCTAATTCCTGCGGTATTTTCCGGAAGATGAGGATTTTTATCAGAAATCAGAGCGTTCCGAGACGGAGCGCTCTTTTTAATTACTGGAGGTATAATATGAGCAAAATATTTTTCACATCTGAATCTGTAACTGAAGGACATCCTGATAAGATCTGCGATCAGATCTCCGATGCTGTTCTTGATGCTATTCTCGAACAGGATAAAATGGGCAGAGTTGCCTGCGAGACTTGTGTAACAACAGGTATGGTTCTCTGCATGGGCGAAATTTCGACCAGCGCTGATGTTGATATCCCTAAGATTGCAAGAAAAGTTATCACTGACATCGGCTACGACCGTGCAAAGTACGGTTTCGACGGACATACCTGCGCTGTTCTGACAACTATCGACGAGCAGTCTGCTGATATCGCTATGGGCGTTAATGAGGCATTTGAATACAGAGAGGAAAACAAGGAGGACGACGGCCTTTCAAACGGTGCAGGAGATCAGGGTATCATGTTCGGTTACGCCTGCAACGAAACACCTGAGCTTATGCCGCTCCCTATCTCTCTTGCACACAAGCTGTCTCTCAGACTTACTGAAGTCCGCAAGGACGGCACTCTCCGCTATCTCCGTCCCGACGGAAAGACTCAGGTTACTATCGAATACGATAACGGCAAGCCTGTAAGAGTTGATGCAGTTGTTGTTTCTTCCCAGCATTCTGCTGATGTTTCACTGGAACAGGTACGCAAGGATATCAAGGAACTCGTTATTGACAGCATCATTCCTGCTGACCTTATGGATGAGAATACAAAAATATTCATCAATCCGACAGGACGTTTCGTAGTTGGCGGTCCACAGGGCGACAGCGGACTTACAGGACGTAAGATCATCGTTGATACTTACGGCGGATACTCTCGTCACGGCGGCGGAGCATTCAGCGGGAAAGACCCGACGAAGGTTGACAGAAGTGCCGCTTATGCCGCAAGATACATTGCAAAGAATATCGTTGCCGCAGGACTTGCTGACAAGTGCGAGGTTCAGCTTTCTTACGCTATCGGTGTAGCTAAGCCTATTTCTATCCTTGTTGATACATTCGGTACAGGCAAGGCAGACGAGGAGAAGCTGGCAAAAGCAGTTGATAAGGTATTTGACCTCCGTCCGACTGCTATCATTGAAATGCTTGACCTGAGAAAGCCTCAGTACAGACAGCTTGCCGCTTACGGTCACATGGGCAGAGAAGATCTTGGCGTTGCATGGGAAAAGACAGACCGTGTGGATGCTCTCAAGGCTGCACTGGCTTAATTAAGGGATCATGGACGAACTGAAAAACTATGCTGATATAAAGTTCACAAATGCTGTTCTTATCGACATTTTCAGCCATTATGCCGACATTTCGGCAATGGCGGAGATAGTTGCGGAAGACGGTACGGTACATCTGAGATTTCGGGTGAAGCCGCCTGTTGATCCGCCGAGGAATACTCAACAGCTTCTGAGCCTTATGTTCGCATTATTTGAAAGCAACGCCGAAAGTGCCGTCGGACAGGCATATATGTCCCATCAGAGGGAGATACTTCGTGAAACGATGTACCGTCTTTGTCATGTTATCGACAGCTTCAGCGATGTGAAAATGTCCATTCATACATCAGTTCCCGTCGGTGACGGTTCGGGCAGGGTGGCAGATTCTCATACGGAATTCACCCTGACAAGGAGCAGTCATACCGATAAGAATATCAAATAATAAATTACTGAGCCTGTCGGGGAAAGGGCTTTTCCCTGACAGGCTTTGTATGTAAGGAGCGTCTATATGAAAGCTAACAACGATATGCCGAAAAAAAAGAAGGAAAATGACAAGAAAAAAGCCCCGAAGCCTGAACGTGTCAGCTTCAAGGGTTTCTGGACGGAAAATTTCAGCAAAGAAGCTATTGTCGGAAAATGGACAGCATATCGTGACAGCTTTAAGGGAGACAGCGACGAGGCGAAAAAAGTGCGTAAAACAGCCGTTACAAAGTCGGTGCTGATATCTGTTGCTGTGCTTCTTTCACTTCTTTCAGCGATGAGCGGCGAGATACTTGCTGTACAGTTCGGCAGTAATAACGGAAAAATGGCGGATGTGATGTCCGCAGGCAAGGCTGTTTATGCGTGGAATGACAATATTGATGAACTCCGTCAGTACACAGGCGGTGAGGAAGAAATATATGACCCAAATGCCGATGTTATGCTGAAAGTTCCGTTTTTCTCACAAAAAGATTATCCGACAGGATGTGAACTTGTCAGCACTTCCATGCTCCTTGCAAAGTACGGTGTTAAAATAACTGCCGAGGAGATCGTCACAAAAGGCTATATCAAGACAAAAGAGGTATATCTGGATAAGTACGGCGACCCATACGGCCCTGATCCGAATATGACATTTATAGGCGATCCGCTGGAGGAAAACGGCTTCGGATGTTACAGCGGCGCTATTGTCAGTGCGCTGAAAAAGATACTTCCGAAAAGCGATTATGAAGTGGTTGACCTGACAGGTCTGGAACTTGAGGATATCTGCCGTGAGTACGTGGACAGAGGTATCCCTGTGCTTTACTGGGGAAGCCTGCAAATGGAGCCGCTCTACTACGATATTGTGAATCATTGGTATATCGACGAGGGCAAGCGTAAAGGCGAGGAATTCAAGTGGATATCCAATGAGCATTGCATGGTGCTTATCGGACACAATAAGGACAACTACATTTTTAATGACCCGTCGGTTGACAAGGCAGGTGCAGAATATATCCGTCCGCTTGTTGAAAAGCGCTTCAAGGAGCTTGGCAGACAATCAGTTGCGATCGTGTCGCTCAAATAGCATCATCTTTTGATATAGTGTAACTGTCACATACAATATTGGAAAGAGCAGGGCAGGAATCGGCTTCACGCATGGAAAATCCACCGTCCTTTCCTATTATGATATGGTCAACGACCGCCGTTCCCAGACTGCTGAGGGCGGCGATTATTTTTTGAGTGGCAGAAATATCCGCATCGGAAGCCTGTGCGATACCCATAGGATGATTGTGTGAAATGAAAATCCGCTCCGCTTTGTGACGCACGATAAACTGCATGATGTCACGGATAGCCGAAGAAACCTGCCGTGTACTGCCTGTGGACAGCTTATCAGCGGCGATGATACGCATATTTTTGTCAACTGCGGCAATAGCGAAAGTTTCCGCTGACGAACCGATGTAGAGCGTGGAAAAGTAGTTGACAGCGGACTTTGTATCTGTCAGTCGGCTGATAACGTTGTCGGCGGCGCAAATGGCGGCAAATCGGGAGATAAGCCTGAACAGAACAGCACATTCTGCCGAGATACCACCTGCTGTGAGAAGATGAGGGTCTGCATTGATAACTCCGCTGAAACTGCCGTAAATCGTCAGAAGTTCCCTCGCAGTCTTGTTAGGAGATCTGGTTTTGGTATAGCTGAGCAAAAGAGTGAGATATTCCTCATCGGTCAGCGATATACCGCCGTTTTCAAGAAGTTTGTCAAGTTCGGGATGCTTATTGTTCATGATCATTTAGCTACCTCAGAAAGCCGAATGCACCACGGCCTTTTACGGAAAATGCGTCATTTCTTGTGCAGATCACGGAGTTGACGAAATCAATGTCGAGAGAAGCACAAACTTCTGCGAAGAAGTTGATGATACTATAATCCGCCGAAAAAGGCGTGCAGTTGTTGCCTGAATGAAAAATTGCAAGAATGATGCGATAGGTGTTGTGCATGATGAAAATTTCCGCTATATTTCGGTGAGAAATGCGTCCGCTGACGATATCTGCATATGGGAGATTTACTGTGTTCACAAGTTCGGTTGAGGAATCAACGGTCAGCACGGAACATACATCATTGTCGCTGCTGCCGAAATATCCCATAAGATAGGCTTTCAGATCTGAGAATTCTTTCAGAGACGCTGATGAATGGGCACGCACCTGATATCTTCGGACACCCTCGGACAGTACTTTTATAAATTCAGCGGAGTTTCTGCCGATGCCTTTGACGGATTCAAGTTCACTCACATCTGCGTTCAGAACACCGCTGACAGAGCCGAAAGAATCGAGCAGAGTATGTGCAGTGTCGTTGGTGTTGACGAGTGGGCGAGTGCTGAAAAGGGCTATTTCAAGCAGTTCATGGTCATACATGAATTCAGGCGGATAGTTAAGGAAGCGCTGTTTCATGCGTTGGCGATGACCGCTGTGAATGTTGTCGGATCTCATATTTTCACCTCGCTGCGGAATGAGTTTATAAAGTAATTATACAGAATATTTTCAACTAATGCAATAATAATATATTAATATCTTATAAATTATAATTATAGGCTATGAACAATAATCGCCTTTGCTTTAGTGAGAATATTATATGACATATCTTTTTTGACTAAAATATCATCTGAATCATATAAATAAAGCGTAAAAATGCATAGAAAAGCTATTGACTATTTGTACAGACAATGATATAATATCAATGAGGATGTTAATTTACTGTGCCATTTCGGGCTGTACGTGGAATTTGCCCGAATAATGGCGATAATCTATGAATTGGAGGAACACTATGAAGTTCAGGAAAATCATTGGTGGTCTGACTTCTCTTGCATTGTCTTGTTCTGCACTCGCAGGTGTAAGTACAACTTTGCCGCAGACCACTCTCACAGCTCACGCCGCTCAGGGCAACTGGAAATTCGATTTCGGAGGCAGAGGCACTGCAAGCGGTTATACAGGTGTATCCGCAACTGATGGATACAACTCAGGCAAAGGTTACGGATTTGCACAGACAAATTCCGTTTCCAATGTTAATGCCAATGGATCAGGCGCTCTTAATGATGCCGTAAAATTCAACAGCGGCGATGCTAAGAACACGTTCAACGTTGACTTGCCGAAGGGACTTTATGAAGTAAAAGTAATCACAGGTAACTCTCCACGTACCACCATCAAAATGGAAGGTATGCTCCAGATGATAAATCTCACGGGCAATAATGCCGTTGAGACTATACAGATACCTGTTACTGACGGTCAGCTCAATGTTCAGGCTGTTGCAGGCATGAACAACCGTGAATATTCAATTGCCGCAATGGAGATCAAACAGCTCAACACAAGCGGTCAGATGAAGCAGACTATATGGATCTGCGGTGACTCCACCGTTGCGAATTACTACAACACTGCCGACACAGCACAGCATGGCTGGGGACAGTTCCTCGGCAACCATGTTGACACCAAGACCTACGAGATCAGAAATATGGCGGCAAGCGGTCAGTATGCAAAGGGATTCGTAGACGCAGGACAGTTCACACCTATTGAATATTATGGAAAATCAGGAGATATCTACATTATATCCATTGGTATCAATGACACGAATTACTCTAATTCGACCGAGTACTACAACACCGTTACCGACATGGTAAAAAAGGCTAAGGCAAAGGGAATGACCGTCTACCTCGTTAAACAGCAGGGCAGACACGGTGATCTCCAGAGAAGCCCGATGCTTGGCGGAAGATGGTTCGGCGGTGAGTTGGATAAGATAGGTTCGGAACAGAACGTAACTGTATTCGACCTGTTCACAAAATGGCAGGATTTCGGTAAAACTCTCGGTTATGACGGAATGACCAGCTACTATGCGATACAGGCAAACGGCTCAAATGATGACCTCCACCAGAGCAAAAAAGGCGCTGAGAAACTGGCTGAGATGATGGGCGAATTCCTCATCAACGGCGGAGATGTCGAGCCGAAGGAAGTATTCACACCGGAAGCCGATGTGAAGTATATGCTGAAGAATGTCAACAGCGGTCTGTATATGGAAGTTGCCGATGCTAAGGTATTTGAAGGCGCTAACGTTCAGCAGTGGGGCGCAGATGCACCTGCCGACCACAACACATGGACTTTCACTCAGGCAACAGGAAATTATTATTACATAAAGTCCGCTCTTGACGGCGGAAATAAGTGGTATCTCTATGTCAACGACGGAAGCCGTGAAAATGGCGGTAATCTTGTTGTTGCGGAGAAAAACGGTTACAGCGACCAGTTCTTCCAGTTCTTCGAGGACAATAACGGATATGTGACGATCAGTACAAGAGCGTCCCGTGATGCCTGCGCTGTTGAAGTCGGAAGCGCCAAGACCAACAACGGTGCTAACATCCAGCAGTGGGAAGTAAACGGTCACGATTGTCAGAAGTGGATAATCGAAAAAGTTGCAGAAACAACTACAACAACTACTACGACTACCACCACAACGACCACAACGGTCACAGAGCCTGAGATAACATCGACTGAGACCGAAACACAGCCTGTTGAGCCTGTTCTTGTGAAAGACCCCGGCGACGCTAACTGTGACGGTTCTGTAAATCTGGCTGACGCTGTTCTTATCATGCAGTCTATCGCAAATCCAAGCAAATACGGGCTCGGAACAAGTGAGGGAATCACTGCTCAGGGCATGAAGAACGGCGATATTGCAGGAAATAATGACGGAATCACAGGTATGGACGCTCAGTTCATCCAGCGCTATTGTCTCGGACTTGCTCAGCTTCCCGAAAAGGTTTACAGTACTCCTGAGACATCTGCAAGCACAACAGCCGCCACAACAACAACGACTACAACTACCACTGCAACAACACCCCCGCCTTTCATCTATGCTATTGACCAGAAGTGGGATCAGGGCATGACTGAGACTACAAATTCGGGATTCACAAATCCCAATGGCTACCTGAATCTGGACAATGTTATGGGAAGCTATGTTGACTTCACAGCAAATGTTGCAGAGGATGGCAACTACATGACACATATCCGTTTCGCCAACGGTTCAGCTAATGACAGAAAGATGAAAGTCTATGTCAACGGCAATACAGAAAGCTACTGGATCCAGTCATTCACTTCCACATCTGCATGGACAGAGTGGAATGAGTTCGGTATCGTTCTTCCGCTGAAGGCAGGAAGCAACACTATCAGATTTGAGTCAGCAACTTCAGAGGGCGGCCCGAACCT
>JAEDMD010000086.1 GCA_016303195.1 Oscillospiraceae bacterium
ACCTTTCCTCAGAAAGGTTTCCCCCGATAATTACATATAAACCTGCTATATGAGTCCCCCCTTATAACGGAGACTTTTATTTTATGGATTTGGTGTATATGCTACCTTGAACTTTCCTGATTTCAGTCCGAGGGCATACGAGAACGGATATCCCTTGTCTGTGGTCTTTCCGTCAATGTCAACGTATGTTACATAGCCTGTCTGTGTCGAATAGGTCGGCTGTATCCATTTTGACGGGTCATCTGACAGCTTTATGCTGTATTTCGCCTCGATCATTCTCTTTACTTCCTCAGCGTCGATGTACGTAACAGTTCCCCAGTGAGGGTCGAACTGTTCATCGTACTCGCTCGGAACGCTTCTCAGATACGGATAATCCGCAACAAATACTTCACAGCAGTTTGCTGAGCATCCTGCACATGAAGCCGAGAACATCGTCAATGCGTAGCTTCCGTCATAGTAAAGGGCTTCACCAAGCACCTCACGGCAGGCATCTATTACATTCTGCGGCGGATTCGGCTTTCCTCTCAGATCGTGGGAATCGTTGCCGTTCCATTTCATATAGGTGTATACCGCAACCGCCTGTGCCTTTATACATTCCACATTGAAACTGCTTCCCACTTCGTTGTAAACGATGGAAGCGATCACCTTCAGCGGACTTCCGCAAGGCTCATGTGCAATGGTAAGCACCTCATGCCATGGTATCTCAACTTCCTGCTGAGGCGGTTCGGGTTCAGGCTCTTGCTGTGCAGGAGGCTCTGTCGGCTCAGGCGGTGCTGTTTCAACAGGCTCGGTCACAGCCGTTGTAGTCTCGGTAAGTATGGTTATGGTATTTCCCCATTCGTCCGTCACTATCTCGGTAGTTGTCTCGGAAGTTGAAGTTTCTTCGTCAACATACTCAGTAGGCGGTTCGGTCATCGGCTCTGTCGGAGGCTCAGTAGGCGCTTCCGTCGGAGGCTCTGTCGGCTCAGGAGGCTTCGGCTGGTCGGCATATTCCGTAAAGTCGATAAGTCCCGTATTTTCGATATATGTACCCGGATAATAGTGTGCAAGGATGTCACGGTATGACCATCCTGCGTAGTTAGCGTAGAAATTCGCACCGTTCTGGCTCATTCCCACACCATGTCCCCATCCGTATGTGACGAATGTGAACTTTCCGGGCTGTCCTTCAACTCCGTCAATGCTCGGTATTAGGCTGTCGCCTACAAATGCACCTGTGGAAAGATGTTCCGCAAGCTGTGCATTTTTCAGCCTGCTCCTCGGCAGACTTCTTGAGAGGGCAGGGATGGCATTTTTCAGTTCTGCCTTTTTGGTTTCTCTGTCAAGCTGTGAAAGCCCTGCATAAGGGTTCTGATACCCGTCAGGCATTGCCATATCGGGAGTTGCAGATGCATAGCTTATGAGGGAAGTTTCCGATCCGTTTGTCAGTATATCAGCAATCTCCTTGTCAGCCGCCGAAGCGCTCATGCTGACCGCTGACAGAAACACCATTGCTCCTGTAAATGCAGAAAATGTCTTTATAAAGATATTCTTCAAATTTTCTCACTCCGTTATTCGCTTGCTTCATCCTTTTCGTTATCTTCTTCTGTTTTCGGCTTTGGCTTTTCGATGCCGTTGGGGTGATCTTTCTTGTAATCCTCACGGCACTGGATAGTGCTGAGGTCGCCGTATACCTCGCCTTCTCTCAATCTTCTGCCGACGATTATGAAACGTGAATTGTCATAGTCCGCATAGCAGGTGGAAAGTGTAATAAGCTGGTCGCCGTATTCAACGTCAACACCTGTATCGAGAAGCCATTTCGCCTTGCAGTGATCCACATAGAAATCGAAATCCTCCTTGGTGTCAAGCTCCTCCATGTTCCAGTAAACGAAATCCGTGGCATTGTAGCTTCCGGGGGTTATGAGGAATGCGAATATAACATATTTATAATCCTTGTAGCGGTTGCTCAGTTCGATGAACGGGCTGTCATAGAAATATGACGGGTCTTGTCTGTATCTCCGTATCGAGCCGAACATCGTGCCGTTTGCCATATTATGTCCGTAGATAACAAGATTCTCAGACTGGTCTGCATCAGCACCGCTGAAATTGTCGTTACAGTCCATATATATCGCACCGTCACGGAAATAGCTCCTGTCCCATGCATGGTCGAGGTAATAGGAGTTCGGAACTCTTGCCTCCGGGCCGTAGATCGGGTCGCCTTCCTCAGTCTCACCTGGATCCATCATAACAGGATAGTCTACATATGTTCCGTCCATTCTCAGCCAGCCGATATAGTCCTTATTGCGTCTGTTCCATTCCCTTGCCTTCTGGGTCATACCCATGTCGGATGCGGAATATCTGTACATCTCAGCCCAGTTCTTCGGGAGTATGTCATGATACTCCTCAGTTGTGGGTTCTGCTGTGGTCTCAGCGGCTGTTTCCGTTTCAGTGCTTATGACTGACGGTTCATCATTTTTATTTGAAAGAAAGGCATATATGCCAATTCCCATCGCAGCCATTACCGCAGCAATGGCTGAAACTGCCTTGGTTTTATTATTCATTGATTACTCCTCTGTCTTGTCAGGTCCGTATGGAATAAATTCCGCATCGGGATCGTATTTTTCGTTTGTTCTTATCTGATAGTAGAAATCAGGCCATTTTACATTGGGATTCTCACGGCTTGACTGTGTGCCTTCCATGTAATCCTCGCCCTCTCTTACCCGTCTTGCCATAACGATGAATCTTCCTCTTTCGCCGAGGGTATCATTACAGGTTGAAAGTGTAAGAAGCGGGTCGCCGTACTTCACATCTACATCATTGAGACGGAAGGTTCTTCTCTTAGCCTCGTTAACGAAGTCGTAGAAATCCTCCTCCGAATCAAAATCCAGCTTGTTCCAGCAATCGTAAGCGTTTTCGCTCTTGTCGCCCGAATCAAGTATGAAGAAAGCGAATATCTTGTAAATGTAGCTTTCGTAGTTTGAATTAAGATAAATAAGCGGATGCTTTGAATAGTAATCAGCTTCTGTCTTATAATGCTGTAAACAGCCGAACATTGTCAGGTCGCCCATATTATGGCCGTAAATGACCAGATTATCCGAATTAGGCTCGGCAAGTCTGTGATCTATGACATGATCGAACTTGTTGCGGTAATCCATGAAAAGTTCGCCTGCACGGGATTCGTCGCCGTTTATCTTGCGGTTGAGGTATTTGAAATTGTCCTCAGCCTTCATAACAGGGTTGTTGATAGGTGTATCAGGGATGCTTATAACTCCGATAACATCGGGATTTACGTCAAGGAGCTTTCTTGCGCCGTCGAGAAGTTCGTAGTATTTCTCGGTGGCTTCTTCTGTTTTATCCTCACGCTTATCGGGATAAGTCCAGTACATACTCATCATGTCCTTGTTGACATTCTTACTGTGCCAGAGGTCGATGTAGTAGTCAGCCACAAGATATCCGCATACCACGATCGCAACAAGGGACACGAGGAAAATTATCTTTCTGACACATTCCAGTGCGCTGTCGCCCTTTTCGGGGAAAAGCTCACGTATCTTCTGTGCAGTTGATTTCTTTCTGCGCTTTTTCTTCTTCGGTGTATGCTTCACAGGAGGTGCATCGTAATATCCCGACGGATCGTCTGCAAACATCTTCCTGTCAGGTTCGGGCGGTTCGCCGTAACTGCTGTCATATCCGTCATACATCGGCTCATCATAAGCAGGTTCATCGGCAAATGCTTCTTCCTGCTGTCTGATGGCGGCAAGAGCGGGAGTTTCCTCCTGCGCTTCCACATTCTCATGTTCAGCTTCATGCTGAGGTACATAAGGCTCAGGATCATTTATCGGCTCAGCTTCATGAAGCGGAACATACGGTTCTGCTTCATGCTGAGGAATATACGGTTCGGGTTCGGAAATCGGCTCAGGTTCGGGAGAAGTGCCGTTGAGAGGAACACCGTTCTCATCGAACAGCGGAATGTCCGAATCGGGAATTATCTCGCTGAAATCGCCAAGTCCAAGCCCTGCATATATTTCTTCGGGCGGAACGGCATCTTCGGGCATATCATCAAGAACTCCCACTTCATCCTCAGACCACGGAAGTCTGCTGTCCATTACCTTATGGACTTTATCGGAAAACATTGCCGACCGCTCGCCGTCCCAGTCGTTGGCTGAGATCTTGACAGATCTTTTGATAGCCCTGATCTTGTCCTCTTTGCTCAAACCATCCGAGCCTTCGGGCAATATCTCGTTTTCGTTTATATTATCGCTCATCTTTGTCCTCCAGATATATTTCTAATGTATCATAAGCCCAGCCGCTTTGCCACTGTCTCAAAGGCAAATGCCGCCGCACTGCGCCTGATATTCTCTCTGCTTCTGTCTTCAAGCTCCCACAGCTTCGGAAGCTCCACGAACCGGTCACCGCATATATCAAATCCGATATACACCGTACCTACGGGCTTTTCGGGAGTTCCGCCGCCCGGTCCCGCAATGCCTGTTACGGAAATGCAGATATCAGCACCCGAACGCTCCTTCAATCCCTTTACCATGCTGAGTGCCACCTGTTCGCTGACAACATCGTACTTCTCTATCTCCTCCGTCGGCACACCGAGGAATTCATGCTTTATTCTTTCGGAGTAGGTGCATATCCCCAGTTCAAACACCTCAGAAGCGCCTGACACCGATGTAATAAGCTGTGAGAGAAGTCCGCCCGTACAGCTTTCGGCGGTGGATATGGTCAGCTTTCGCTTTTTCAGCAGCTCTACAACTTCCGTCACTATCTTCTCAATGTTACTGTTTTCCATTTGTTTCACCTTTGAACTTTCGGATCGATACGCTTTAATAGTTGAATGTTTTCATTTCGGTATTTTCAACCGCTTTCTGTATCAGCGGCTCAAAATCAAAGCTGTTCTGTGCCTTTTCGATATCCGAAAGCACAGGTCTTACCTTCGGATGACGGGGAGTGAATACTGTACAGCAGTCCTCATAAGGCAGTACCGAGGTATCAAATGTGTCTATTTTACGGGCAATTTCGATTATCTCAGTCTTATCCATGCCTACACAGGGACGGAATACGGGAATTCTGCAAACTGCGTCCGTGCAGACCATAGCCGCCATTGTCTGGCTTGCCACCTGACCGACACTTTCGCCTGTAATGAGAGCAAGGCAGTTGTCCTTTGCGGCAATGCGCTGTGCTATCTCCATCATAAGTCTTCTCATTATAATAGTAAAATATTCCTCAGGGCAGTGATCTTTTATAGCCTCCTGCAATTCTGTGAACGGCACACAGTAGAAAGCGATGCCGCCGCAGTAATCGGTTAGCTTCTGGCAAAGCTGTTCAACTTTGAGCTGGGCACGGTCTGAGGTGTACGGAGGGCTTACATAATGGATGGCTGTGATATGGATACCACGCTTCGCCATCATGTAGCCTGCAACAGGGCTGTCGATACCGCCCGAAAGCAGAAGCATAGCCTTGCCGCTGCTGCCTACGGGAAGTCCGCCTGCACCCTTGATGTTCTCAGCATGAACGAATGCGTTCTCGTCACGTATCTCGACAGTTACCGTAACTTCGGGATTTTTTACATCAACAGTAAGATGCGGGAACTTCTCAAGAAGTCTGCCGCCCAGCTCCATGCATATCTCAGGCGATTTCATAGGGAATGCCTTATCGGCACGTTTAGCGTTGACCTTGAATGTCTTTGCACAGCTTAAAACGGTATCAAGGTACTCATAGCTCTTTTCACAGATATCCTCGAAGTCCTTTTCACATACGCAGGCACGGCAATAAGCAGCGATGCCGAATATCTTTCCCACTCTGTCGGACACCTCTGCAAGGTCGATATCCTCATCAAGGGGAGTTATGTATGTAGTTGACTGAGCGCTTGTGTACTGGAAATGTCCCAGCGGTTTCAGTCTGCGCTTGATGTTCTTGATGAGCATATCCTCGAAGGTCTTCTTGTTAAGGCCTTTCAGAGCCATCTCGCCGTATTTTACAAGTATAAGTTCTTTCATATTTATCTCCTGTTTATTGTCATTCAGCCGCTGATGACCAGTAGCCGATAACATCATGGTGTTCGTCATTATAAATGTGACCGTATTGCTTTTTTTGCTCTTTCAAATCATAGGGGCGAAGATCAGATTCCTGAAGCCCGTCTTCTGAAGATGTGTTCCAAACCTCACAAACCGCTCCTTCTTTGAAATGTATCACATAAAATCTTGATTTATGTGAAAGTTCCTCCTTAGTCTGCTTACCGTCAGGAAAAAGCTCACAAGGCTTTATGTACGCTCCGCTGCCATTTTCTTCAAAGAATAGATACAGATCTTTTTGTTCAAGCACCTCTTTAGGCAGAACGCTTTCATTAGTTAAATGTTTTGACATGATGAGGCTTATATGTTCAGCATCTCCATTGCAGTGGACTATGTATCTGTATTTTAATAAAAAACCTAACAGACAGTACAGCACCAGAGCGATCAAAGCAATAACACAAACTGTTACCTTAATGATCTTTATTATTTTAGTTTTCATTTTACCCTCTGATCTTTTCCATACCCTCACTGAGAGCCGTAACAAATTCATCAAGCTCTGCTTCCGTAGTCTCAGCGCTCATGCTTATGCGGAGCGCACTGTCGGCACGTTTTCCCATGATGCCGAACTGACCGAGAACACCGCTCTGCTGACCCTTTGAACAGGCCGAGCCGCTTGATACGTATATTCCTTTGCTTTCAAGGAAGTGGAGCATTATCTCCGAGCGCTTTCCCTCTGCGGAAATATTCACCACATAAGGCGAGCCGTCATCGGGAGAATTTACGGATATATTGTCGATCTCAGCCAATCTGCCGAGAAGATATGTCCTGAGTGCGGAAACTCTTTCCCATCTGTCATTTATAGTCGGAGCGAGCTTTTCAACTGCTGCACCGAAAGCGCATATCATCGGTACACTTTCCGTGCCAGAGCGTATGCCCTTTTCTTGTTTGCCGCCTGTGACAACGGGCAGTACACGCACTCCTTTTTTTATGTAAAGCGCACCCACGCCCTTTCCTCCGTGAACTTTATGTCCGCTGAGAGAGATAAGATCCGCACTGAGAGTACTTGCCTTTACGGGCAGTTTCATGTAAGCCTGCACGCAGTCGGTATGCGTAATGATATGCGGATACTTCCGCTTCACCATTGCGAAAGTCTCCTTCACAGGCAGTACATAGCCTGTTTCGTTGTTGACATACATCATGCTGATGAGACAGACATCCTCACCGCAGGCATTAATAAAATCTGCCGCATAGAAACGTCCGTCCTCACGGGGAGAAACCCTTGTTACTTCAAAGCCTTTTTTCTCAAGGTCAGCGGCAGTCTCCTCAACGGATGCGTGTTCAACAGCAGAAATAACTATCCGCTTTGCCTTGCGTCCGTAAGCCGCAGATGCGCCTCTGAGAGCGAGGTTGTTGCTTTCCGTAGCGCCTGATGTAAAATACAGACATGACGGGTCAGCGCCTATCGTATCGGCAATTATTTTTCTTGCTCCGTCAACTGCAAGCTGAGCGTCCAGACCTGCACGATGGAGGGATGAGGGATTGCCGTAATATTCGGTCATTGCCGCCATTGCTGCCTTAACAGCTTCTTCACACGGCTTTGTTGTAGCCGCATTATCCAGATAAATTGACATTGATATCTGCCTTTCTTTTTTACACTTATATTCAATTATAGCATAAACCGCAAAAAAAAACTACCCCATTTAAAACTTTTCTTCAAATTTTCATTTAAGAAATGTCCCGTCCCATATTTTTATCTGTCTGAGTTTATGCTGTGATTTTTTTAACACGGCAACAGCATTTACTTTTAAAAAATATAAAAAAGCGCCGCAGGCGCA
>JAEDMD010000087.1 GCA_016303195.1 Oscillospiraceae bacterium
TACGCATTCGGTATCGACATAACTACTGACAAAGACAAAATCGCCGAAATAACCGAGCTTCACAAAAAAGTTCCGAAATATCGCACGGAGGACACCTCGGACTATGTTATCACGCTGAATTATCTTCTCACAAGCGGCGAGGAAGTCCGCCGCGGATATTGGATTTCACCCGAGCTTTATTCCGAGCTGATGACCAAAATTGTCACTCCGGAAAACTGGTACGATGAAAAATGCGGAATGTTGGAGAATGCCTTGAAAGAACCGGACTCAGAGGTTGTACAAATTGTGGTTAAGGAATTGAAAAACATCGACAATTACGCATTTGAAACAACAAACGAGGTGCATCTCAAGCCTACCGAATTCGACGTAAACCGCTTCCTTGAGGCAATCCGCAAGGACAGCGAAAAGATAAATTTCGAGCTTTTCTGGGACGGCGAAAACCATTATTCGGGCTCGGTCGAAATTTCTCTCAAAATAGCAGCTTACGGTCCAAACACTTACTACATTCAAATCGAGAATTGGATGGAGAACACGATTGAATATCTCAATAACTTCGCGAACATAACGCTGACTTAAGAGGCGAAACGCACCTTAACCGAATATTCCCCGACTGATTTTTCCGGCAAATACTGGGATATAAATGAAAGAACCGCATAACAACGCGGTTCTTTTCTATTATGTGACAAAATAGATTTTTAGATAATAATTTAAATGATTGGTTGTTGGAATTATTTGTTGAGCATCTTACGGGCTTCAAGTACGACTGTTTTTAACGAATCCATAACTCTGTCGTTATGTTCCTTGATGAAGGCAATATTTTCTTCGGTATTCTTTCCCGCCTTGATATCCTTGCCTGCATATTCAAGCTTTCTTGCATCGGCAGACAGGGATTCTGCTCCGATTGTTAATGCGGAGGATTTTAGTCCGTGAACATATACTATATAGTTTTCCCAATCCTCACAAGCAAGTAATTCATTTATATTGATAAGTTTTTCGTCATAAATTTCGATGAACAGTTGCAGCGTCTCCCGATATAAACTCTCGTCATCCCCGCAGTGCTCCAATCCTAATTTACGGTTGATGCAGGAACCTGTTTCCTCCTTTTCCGTTATGACTTCGGGAGAAGGTGCGAAATTCTCGTTTGTGCCGCTTTTCAGCTTGCTTTTCGGGATATACCTGAACAGCATTTTTTCAAGCGCTCCGCCATCGATGGGCTTGGAAAGATAATCCGAAAAGCCTGCATTGATGTACTCTGCCTTTGCTCCGACAATAGCATTTGCGGTCAGCGCAATTACAGGCACACCGCTGCATTTGTTCTCACCGGTCTTTAATCTGTGCAGGGTTTCGATTCCGTCCATTTCGGGCATCATATGGTCAAGAAGGATAATGTCAAAGGACTCTTTCGCGGCAATTTCAAGACAATCTTTTCCGCTCATACATACGGTAACCTGAACCTGAGTCTTTTTCAGAAGTGCCTTAACGACCGCCAGATTCATTTCATTATCATCAACAACAAGCACCTTTACATCGGGAGCGATAAAGCTTTCCTTGTATTCGGTCTGATTTTTCGCCACAGCCTCAAGATGCTGCCTGAAATCACCAACAGGCTTTTCATCACGTACTTTTTGGGGAAGATATACCGTAAATACCGAACCCTGACCGTATATGCTTGAAACTTCCATACGTCCGTTCATCTGCTCCACAAGTTTGTGGGTTATGGCAAGACCAAGTCCTGTGCCCTCGATGTTGCGGTTCTTCTCCAGGTCAAGTCGCTGGAAACCTTCAAACAGCTTGTTCAGGTCATCTTCCTTTATGCCGATGCCGCTGTCGGATACCTGAATTCTCAGAGTGACGCCGTCTGCTTCGCGGATAGCGGATACGCTGAGCTTTATATAGCCCTGTTTTGTGTATTTTACCGCATTGTTCAGCAGATTTACAATTACCTGACGGTTTCTGACCTCGTCACCGTATAGCATAGCCGGAATAGAGTTGTCGATATCAACACGGAAATCAAGCTGCTTTTGCTTTGCCTTGATGTCAATCATATTTATAACATCATTCAGGAAAAGCGCCGTATCATAGGTTACAGGGATTATCTCCATTTTTCCGGCTTCTATCTTGGAAAAGTCGAGGATATCATTTATGAGTGACAGCAGAGTCTTGCTTGCACTCTGAATATTGACCGCATAATCCCTTATCGTTTGGTCTTTGCTCTCGCGCAGAACCATTTCATTCATACCCATGATAGCATTTATAGGCGTGCGTATCTCGTGAGACATATTTGCAAGGAAATCGCTCTTGGCACGGTTTGCCTGCTCGGCGAGGTTTTTTGCCTCACGGAGCTCGTTGCTCTCACGCACCTTTTCCTCAGCACTGAGCAGATATATCATACCGATGACAAACAGCAGTAAAAGCAGGCCGAACACCCACAATATCAGCGTCGTGATGTTGGAAATGCCCTCCATCAGAACGTCATCGGGCACTGTGCCCACAAGATAGATACCCAGCTGCTTTACCTCCGAAATAAAGAGGCAGTTCATACCGTCGGTATCATTAAAGCATATTGCAGCGGCAGTATCAACATTCATCTGTTTATATAATTCCTGCATTGACGCTGCAACATTTTCCTTGCGCAGATAATCTTCCGTTACGATTGCCGTATCGGAGAAGGGTACAACAATCCTGCTCTTCCGGTCGAGAATTGCCACATGTCCTTTTCCTTTGTAGCAAGAAATGCCGAATTTATCAAGCAGCACACTTTCATCATACAACTTATATAAGGTATAAATAACATTCTCCTCATCATATACGGGAGTTGTGAACAGTATGCCCTGACCCTCCTTATAACAAATGGAGGAGTTGCCGTGGAATGCGTCCTGTATGCCGGGAAAATCGGTGAAATTCAGTGTGCTGCCCTTGAGTGCCGTTCCGTCAAGACAGAGCAGACCCATTGAAATACTCTCGCTGTCATTTATCACAATGTCCAGAAGAGTATCATTTTTTTCAATATTTGCGGGTATCTTTGCCGCCAGATTCTCAAGCTCATGTATCTCCAGTTCAAATTGTTCAGCAGAAAGCATAGCCAAAGTCCGTGCCTGCTCTGTGACCTGCTGTTCAACATATCCCTTAAGCAGACTGTTCAGTCTGAGATTCATCAGCAGACCGACGCCAATCATGATTACAATGACTGCTGAAAGGAATGCGATTATTCTTTTTCTGTCTTTGAGTTTCTTAATCATAGAAATTGACTCCTTCAACATACCAGTCAAAATGCTCAAGAATTATTTCGTCGCGAATGGTCTGATTTTCCTTGCAGCGTATGTTGCCTTCGTTATCGTATATAACGCCTGAGAAAACGTCCAGACCTGCAAGAATTTCATTCTGTGCCTTTGTTATCTCAGCCTTTGTCTCCTCGCTTACAAGAGGGGAGAGGTCGGACAGTCTGACTGCATTTTCCTCCATTCCGACCCAGTACATCTTTATTTCCGAGGATTTACCTTGCAGATACTGTTTGATTATTGCCTTATAGGTCAGCTTCCAGTCGCAGATGACTGCGCCGAGATACTTATCCGAATGCTGTTCGAGGCTTTGGTGATAGCTGATGGAATATACTCCGTGTTTCTCCGCTTCTTCAGCAGTATATGTCTTGTTCTGATGATATGTAAGAACATCGGCTCCGACTTTTTCGATAAGAGCGTCAGCAAGTTTGCGTTCCGTTTCCTCGTTGTCCCACGAATTGCTCCATGCAACGGTAACTGTCGCGTCGGGATTTACTCTGCGCACACCCAGAGTAAACGCATTTATTCCGCGGTTGACCTCGCTTGTGGGCATAGCGGCAACATAGCCGATATTGCCTGTTTTGGTCTGCATACCCGCCGCAATACCCGCAAGATATCTCGCCTGATACATACGGGCGAAATAAGATGTAATATTATCCGCATGATAATTGAAATCGCTGCCGTAAAATGAAACGTCGGGATATTTCTGTATTATATCCTTAATCTCTTCCGAATAGCCGAGGCTTGTGAGGATTATCATTTTGCAGCCCTTTTTCACAAGGTCCTCTGCCGCAGGACCGCAATCGCCGCAGAATTCCTTGATGTTTTCCTTAACAATCAGCTCCGCGTCAAGCTCTTTGCATGCTTCTAATGCACCTGTATAGTGCATACCGTTCCAGCCGCCCTCATCGATGCTTCCGGTGATGATAAAGCCTATCTTTTCCTTTTTATCAGCGGTTTTGCCCATAAGCAGCAGAATTGCGACAATGACTGCCAACAGCAGAAAACAGATAACCAATAATACGATTCTTTTGTTTTAACTCAGCTTCATCTATGACTACTCCTTCTACATACCAGAACATATCATTGAGCATAGCCTCATCGGTCATGCTCTGTTTTTCCTTTATGCGGATATTGCCTTCATTGTCTGTTATGGGACCGTAGAAAACATCAAATGTACCGTTCTTCAGCCGCTCACGTTCCTCATTTACCTTTTCTGCAATCCCCGACTTAACATTTTTCGTGAATGGTGCAAGGTCAACGATACCTGTTTCAACACCCTCCCAGTAATGAATACCCCTGAACTTGCCCTGCAGGCATTCCAGTATTCTCGGCTCGTAGAATTGTTCCCAGTTCCATATAGGTGCTGTCAGATATGTATCGGGGAAAAGAGCGCTGTTGTCAACATTGTAGCCGATTATCCATACCTTGTTTTCGTTTGCAATCTCCATAGGGGAGTGTGCGTCGGAGTGCATAGCCAGAACATCAATATTGTGTTCAGCGAGAAGCGACTTTGCAGCATTGCCGTTTTCTTCCTCGCCTATCCAGGAATTGCTCCATTTCACATATACCTTAGCGTCGGGATTTACCGCACGCACACCCAGAGTAAAGGCATTTATTCCGCGGTTAACTTCCGCAATGGGCATTGCGGCAACATAGCCTATCTCATTGGTTTGTGTCTGCAAGCCTGCCACTATGCCGCTCAGATATCTCATCTGATATATCCGCCCGAAATATGTAGCAAGATTATCTGCCTGTTCAACTCCTGTGGCATGGAAGAAAGAGATATCGGGATGCCTCTCGGCACATTCAAGCTCCCATGTCCCGAAGCCGAAGGAGTTGCAGAAAATTATCTTGCAGCCGTCGGAAATAAGCTCCTCAATCACATCAACGCATCGCTCATCCTCAGGGACGTTCTCCTTGTAAATCACATTGAGATTCAGCTTCTCAGCGCTTTTTTCCATGCCGTTGAAATGAGATTCTCCCCAGCTGTGGTCGTCGACCTGTCCGTTAAGAATAAAGCCGACCTTTGTCTGATTTTTGGTGATGTCAGTGTCCTGGTGGCTAACCCTTATCCATAATAATCCTGCAACGATAGCACAGACAAAGATAAGTATTGTTATCAGAATCTTTTTCATAGAACCTCCCAAAATATGAATTCTGTCTGCGTAAAAATGTCAGTTTTATATCTGAAATATTGGAAATGCTTTCAGAAGATTATTATAACATATTTATCGCATAAACACAATAGAAAAACTGAATTTTTACATTTCGGTGTTTGTATATTGCTTGCATTTCCCCAAAACCCATGTTATAATAAAAGCTGATAACAAGTACAGCATTCAAAATATAATAACTTGAAAAAGGGAGAATTTCAATATGAAAAAACTCATTTCATTCCTTTTTTCTGCTGCTGTCGCGGTATGTATGACTGCTTTTACGGCAGCGGCGCAGGAAGAAAACAAGAGCGTTGCAATACTTTATACAAACGATGTTCACTGCGGCTTCAGCGCAGACGACAGCACCCTCGGAATTGCAGAGCTTGCTGCATACAAAGCTCGGCTTGAGAGCGAAAATTATCAGGTAATTATGGTGGACGCGGGGGATTTTATTCAGGGTGAAACAATCGGCACTCTGTCCGAAGGCGGTTATCCGCTTGATGTTATGAATAAGCTGGGATATGATATTGCAGTCCCGGGAAACCACGAGTTTGATTACGGTATGGACATTTTTTTCGAGCTTGCGGAAAAGGCGGAGTTCCCATATATTTCCTGCAATTTTACTGACCTTGAAAGCGGAGAAAAGCCATTTGCCGGATATAAGACAGTTGAAACGGACAAGTATAAGATAGGTTTTGTTGGTATTACTACTCCCGGTACTCTGACCACAAGCAATCCTGACCACTTTTTTGACGAAAAAGGCGGGCAGCTTTACGGCTTCTGCGGCAGCGACGAGGGCGAAAGCCTTTATAATGCTGTGCAGGAGGCAGTAGACGGTGCTATTGACGACGGAGCTGATTTAATAGTTGCAGTAGGACATCTGGGCGAATATGATTATGATTATAAATGGAGCAGCGAGTCGGTTATAAATAACGTAAGCGGTATAAACCTGTTTATAGACGGTCACGCCCACAAGGTTACGCCCAAAAAGCTCTTAACAAACGAGAAGGGGGAAGAAACCATTCTCACTTCTACAGGCAGTAAGCTTGCAAATTTCGGTACAATTATAATTGATGAAGACAATTTAACCGTAAATCTTATAAGCAAAGAGGATTTTGTCCTTACAACAGACGAAACTTCCGCCGAATACAAAGCTTATACCGAAACGGCGGAATTTATCAGGGGTATTGAGGAGCAGTACGATAAGCTTGCGGGAACGGTGGTTGCAAGCACGAAGGAGGAGCTTACAATCAACAATCCTGAAACGGGAGAGCGGGCTGTAAGAAATTCAGAAACCAATATGGCAGACCTTTGCACTGACGCTTATCGTATCAGAACCGGCGCGGAAATAGGTCTTATCAACGGCGGCGGAGTAAGAAGCAATATCCCCGCAGGTGACATTACATACGGCAGTATAATCAACGTTCAGCCCTTCGGCAATTCAATCTGCGTTGCAGAAATAAGCGGTCAGCAGCTGCTTGACGCACTTGAAATGGGCGCTTGTTTCTACCCGAAGGAAAACGGCTCCTTTATGCAGGTTTCAGGGCTTACCTACGAAATACATTCCTATGTTCCCTCTTCGGTAACGCTTGACGAAAACGGTAATTTCACAGGAGTTACAGGAGAATACAGGGTAAAGAACGTGCTTGTAGGCGGAGAGCCGCTGGAGCTTTCAAAGACCTATACCGTAGCTTCTATTGATTTTCTGCTTATATCCTGCGGAGGCGGTATGACAATGTTCGAGGAATGTAATGTAACAGAAAAAGAGATAATGCTTGATTATCAGGCAGTTATTGATTACATTAAGGAAGACCTTGGCGGAATGGTAGGCGAGAAGTATTCGGCTCCTTCGGGCTGCGGAAGAATTAAGGTAATTTCAGAAGCCGGCTTGGACGAAGAGAAACCCGATTCCACCGATACCGAAAATCCCTCCACAGGCGCAACAATCAGCCTCATTCCCTTGATAGCTGCTGCGGTTATGCTTATGGCATGCCGTAAAAGAAATTGTTCGAGGTGAAGGTTGATGCTGAATATGGAATCCGTATAATTTTTAGTTCAGAAACCAAAGGTACTACACAAAAACCGTCCCGATAAACAAAAACCGCCCTCGAAAAAGGGTGGTTTTTAGCACGCTCAAAGGTTGTGAGATACTCTGTGGGATTGTGACAAAATAGATTTGGGAAAAACCGCCACTCCAAACAGGAGAGCCACCCGCGGCTTTCGAGCGTTTCGTGCTTGTGCACTAGAGTTTCTCCTAAAGTCGAAACTCTTTACAAATAAAA
>JAEDMD010000088.1 GCA_016303195.1 Oscillospiraceae bacterium
GTCCTGCTCGCTGTATAACCAGTTCTTTACCGCGGTTATTTTCTGTGACAGTTCTTCCTGCGACTTTGCCGGGAGGAACACAGTGTATGTCACTTCCGCGTTAGGGTACCGTCCTCCGGGCATGATCAAGTCTCCGTCCCTTCCGGGAATTTCCTGAAACTTTACGTCATACTTCGGCGCGGAGTAGACCTCTTTCTTTTCTATCCGCAGACCGAGCGTGGTCGAGTTTGTTCCGTTGTATGTAAAACTGTTCATTATTCCTCCGCAAAAAAAGAAGACCTCATTGCTGAAGCCTTCTTCGGTATTTGGTTGAGATTTATTTTATGACTGAATGAATTTTTTCAGATTTAAGCTGCGATAGCTTCTGATTCAAACATTGTGATGTTATTGTTTGCGACTGCAACAGGTGTCTTTACAGAAACTGTGCAGGCTGCGGAGTTCTTGCCGTCCTTAGTCTTAACAGTGATAGCTGCTGAACCGCCTGCAACTGCTGTAACATTTCCGTTAGCGTCAACTGAAACCTTAGACGGATCGCTTGATGTCCATTCGAGGTCTGCAAGTGTGTAGCCTGATGGGAGTGACTTTACAGTTACCTGAGTTGATTCGCCCGGATCAAGTGATACATATGTCTTGTCGATCTCAAGGATTCCGACAGGAACTGTTGCAGGAGCTGTTGTAGTAGTTGATGCATTTGCTTCATCAGCTGTACAGTGATCTACAAACTTAAAGTTTTCAATGTGGATATTGCCCCACTTGTATGGGCTGCTTGATGCATCGCAGTCATAAAGTGTAATTGAAGATTCCATATCGAAAAACTCCATGATATCCTTCAGCAGATAGAGTTTCATTTCTATCTTTAGATAGCCGCTTACATCTATACAAAGGAGTTTGTCGCCTGTATCAAGATTCTTGTGTTCCTTAAGTTCACCCTTGATCGTCGGGCCTACCTTAAGTTCTAAGTTGAGAAGGTCAACATCGCCTACGAGGTAATCAAGTGTCAGAGCAGCTACACCTGTAACATATACACCTGCTTCACCTGAGATACCAAGTTCCTGACTTGTATCAGTCTCATTTACCGGTCTGCATCCCTTGCTTGACAGCTCAAATCCCTTGTGGTTAGTTGTCTTTATGCTGAGACTGATCTGACCGCTTGCTTCAAATGAAAGGACTAATCTGAGCTTGATGGAAATACCCGGGCAGATCTCAACAGGGATCTCACCGATCGTGATCTCAGGCTTAGAACCGAATTTTTTCTCGAATGCTTTTTCGATATTGCCCCATTCATAGCTTACATTGACTTCTGTGGTATAATCGGAAGTGACTCTTATCTTGTTGACATCAAGACCGCCAAGAAGACTGAAATCCCAGTCAACATCTGCGGTGATGCTGATATCACTGATACCTGCTGAAACGGTGAAATCACCGACTTTAGTGTTCAGCATAAGGCAGCCGAGATACTTTGTAGCCATAGGCTGGATGTTTCCGTCTTCGCCTGCATAAGCAAGAGGCTTGATAGTGCCTTCGCCCTCAGGTTTATTTACTACGACCTGAACATCGCTGTTTGTTGACTGGAATTTACTTACATCAACGTCAAATTTACCTGAAACATCTATCTTCTTATAAACTTCTTCGAGCTTTGCAGGAACGCTCTTTACGCTTGTAGTTCCGTCTTCATTGACAGTAGTGGAAACTACCTTATAAGCACCGCCGTTGCCTTCATCATTCTTTGGAAGGATGTATACTGAGTCAGTGCTGAGTGAAGCGGCATAAGCTGAAGGAATATTGATATTGTCTCCTTCAATCGTGAAATCGTTGACATTCATATTGTCAGTAAAATTCTGAACGTTGTCAGCGTAATCAATGTTTTTATGTTCCTCAGGAACGTAATATGACCAATCGTGCTGAGCGCCTGTAAGAGCGGCAACAGCAGCGCTCGGATCTGATACACTTGCATCAGGTGAAGAAATGATGTGGTGTTCAATAGCTGCTTTGATTATTTCTTCATCGGAAGCATTTGGTGCAACAAAACCTGCTGCCTTTGTAAGTGTAGAAGCGATAAACTTGTCATCAACGGGAGCATTCGGGTCAATATTTTCATCCTCCCCGATAACGCCCCATGCCTTAGCTGTGTCAATATCGCCGTTTTCTGCATTTTCATCGACCTGCATACCGAAAGCGTCATTGACCATTTTGAGCCAGTCGCCATTGGTGAGAGTGCCGTTTTCGGAAGCTGTGCTGTTTTCGGGACTGTTATCGAAGAACTCCTTCATACTGCATCCTGAAAAGACTGACATAGTTGAAGCAAGCACTGCTGAGCAGGTAAACGCTGATACTATTCTTTTAAATATCATCATGAACCACCTTTATATATTTAAATTCTGAGTCTGTCTGATGACGATATGTACATTGCAGACTCTTTACCCCAACATAATGCGGAAAATCGGAGCAGTACGATCGCCGTAATGCTCCGAACCGCTGCAATAGCTTACTATTGTTATCTTGGCTTCTTGATGCTTGCAACGTTCTGTGAAGCGACCTGATCTACGACCTCAGCAGGCTCAGCAACGTTCTGGATAAGGTAAGCAGAAACCTTTCTGAGATAAGCTGTGAACTTCTCAAGCTCAGGCTTGAGCTCGTTGAACTTGTCTCTCATATCAGTAGCGCTCTGAGCCTGATATGTAGCCTCTGTGCTCTCCATCTTGATAACGAGGTTATCAAGTGTATCCTTCATCTGATCTGCGATAGAATTGATCTGATTTGAGCAATTTCTGATTTCATTTGGGTTTACGAATAATTCTCTTGAATCTGCCATTTTATTTTCCTCCTAAAAATTCTTTACTATTATATAATGTTATTGGCTTGTGAATTTAAAACTTATGATCATTCAAAAGTGCAGTTTGACTGAACCTGGCTCTTACTATCTTCCATACGAGCATCGTGAGCATTAGCTGTATTGCGAAGGAATGTAGCGTACTCAGTGATAACATCACGCATTGAATCGAAGTAGTGCTTCATCTCATTAACCTTCTGCTTGAAAGCCTCTGAGTCCTCGCCCTTCCAGCAGTTAGCAAGCTCGTTCTCTACCAGATTGTAGAGAGAAGTGTACTCTCTGAAGAAGTCGTCACCAAGTGATGAGATCTGAGCGGCTGTGTTAACGACTGTTTCTGTACCTTCACCGTAACGAATTGAATTGTTTGCCATTTTTATTTCCTCCTAAAAGATAAATTTATTATGCCCCGAACCCTCAGGGAACTTTGTGTGTTTTTCAAAGCTGTTCCGCTTTGTTGAGTATATTATAGCACATCTGAAAAAACGGGGTTTGAAAAAAGTGACGAGTTAAAATTTTAGTTATTTTAGTTTGTGATAAATGTCGGAAGTAGCTGAAAATCGGGAGAAAAAATACAAAAAAAATTTTTTTGCTGTTTTTTACCCTCATCTTTGCTGAATAAATCCACCCTTTTTGCTGTAAAAAACCCCCATTTTTTATGCTGAAAAGCAGTTATTTTAGAACCTGTCCACATAGGGATTCATGCACGTCTTTTCGTCAAATTTTGCCGGTTACTGCGTTAAAAATCCTTGAAGGGCGACAGCCCGTCGGCGGATTTTTGCCTTGTCACCGACAAAATTATGCCTGATAATCCGTACATTCACCCTATGTGGACAGGTTCTTATATGATTTGCGGTTACAAAAGCCTGCCCACGGCAACAGCATTTACTTTTTTGTGGTAAGGCATAGATATTGAGAAACGTCCGTAAAGCATCGCTGCGCTTGCTTTACTACTTTTTCAGGGGGACGCTGTCCCCCTCATTCACCCCCTGCAAGGGAGATAACATCCCCCTTGACCCCAGAACGTGCGCCTGCGGCGCTTTTTATATTTTTTAAAAGTTAATGCTGTTGCCGTGAAAGCCTGCCTTTTCATTCTTGACATAATATATTTAATATGGTAAAATTGATTTGACAGGAAAGGAATGATATTATGGACATTATCCTCGCTTCCGCCTCACCGAGACGCAGGGAGCTTATGAAATATATAACCGATGATTTTACCGCTGTTTCGCTGGACTGCGACGAGACTCTCCCCGATGGTATCGCTCCTATGGATGCTTCGGAGTATCTGGCAAAGCTGAAAGCGAAGGCCGCCGCTGAGAAATATCCCGACAGCATTATAATAGGATGTGACACAACTGTAATTCTCGGACAGAACATTCTTGGCAAACCAAAGGACAAGGAACAGTGTATCGACGATATATCGGCACTTGCAGGCTTCACTCATCAGGTGGTGACGGGTTGTGCCATCGTCTGCGGAGATAGATGCGTTTCATTTTCCGAGGTGACGGATGTGACATTCCGTGACCTGACAATGGCGGAAATTATCGCATATGCCGAGACCGATGAGCCTTACGACAAGGCAGGCGGCTACGGCATACAGGGCAAAGGCTCGGAGCTGATAGAATCTATAAACGGCGATTTCTTCAACGTTGTGGGACTTCCCGTGGGACGGCTTTTCAATGAGCTGAAGAAGTTTATGAGCAAAAAATAAATAAAATAAAAAAATCGGCGCAGCCGACAATACCAGAGTCCAGAGAGGTGTAGACCTCTCTGGCGGAGAGGGGTACGGGGAGAGGCAGAGCCTCTCCTAAAAGGTAGAACAGCAAGCGAAGCAATGCTGTTCGGCTGTTGGACAAGTACTTTCCTCGGCTCGACCGACGCTTTTACTGAACAGTCCGTAATGCGCCTTCGGCGTTTCTGATAATTATTATTTTTATATAAAGGAGAATCACTATGAACTCAACTGCTTTCCACAATGCCGACATCCTTCTGCCGAAAAAGGGCACTGACATGAACAAATGGTCAGTTATCGCCTGCGACCAGTACACCAGCGAGCCCCAGTACTGGGAGGATGTAAACAAAACTGTCGGTGATGCACCATCAACTCTCAACCTCATCTTACCCGAACTCTACCTCGAACAGGACGGTGTTGCCGAGCGTATCGACAACATCCACTCCGCTATGGACAAGTACGTTTCCGACGGAATTTTCGAGGAATACAAGAACTCTATGGTATACGTTGAACGTATCCAGAGCAACGGAATTCTCCGTCAGGGAATCGTTGGTGCTATCGACCTTGAAAAGTACGACTTTGCAAAAGGAAGCACTTCCGAAGTTCGTGCCACCGAAGCAACAGTTATCGAGCGAATCCCTCCACGTATCAAGGTAAGACAGGGCGCTCCCCTTGAACTTCCTCACATCATGATACTCATTGACGATCCCGACAACACTGTAATCGAGCCCCTTGCAAAGGCAGTTTCCGATGACAGCAAGCTCTACGATTTCGGACTTATGCAGAACGGCGGATCAATAAAGGGCTGGCTCCTTGATGAGAATACGCAGGAAAAGATAGATTCAGCGCTTTCCGCTCTCGGTCAGCAGGAAACATTCAATAAGAAGTATGGCCTCAGCGATACACCTGTTCTTCTTTATGCTATGGGCGACGGCAACCACTCTCTCGCAACAGCAAAGGAATTCTACGAACAGCTCAAAAAGGCAAACCCCGACAAGGACTTCTCGAACCATCCTGCACGTTATGCACTCGCAGAGATAGTCAATCTCCACAGCGATGCGCTGAAATTTGAAGCTATCCACCGTCTTGTATGTGATGTCGATAATGAAAAGCTGATAGCAGAACTTACCGAAACACTGGGGCTTTCCGAAACAGCAGAGTCCGACCAGTATGTTATCTGCGTATGCGGCGGAGTTGAAAAGAAGCTGTACATCAATAAAAAGTCCAGCAACCTTTCAGTTGGTTCGCTCCAGAATTTCCTTGACGGATATCTCAAGGCAAACGGCGGAAAGATAGACTACATCCACGGTGCTGACACAGTAAAGTCACTGGCTGAAAAGCACAGCGGAATCGCATTCATTCTGCCTGATATGGACAAATCACAGCTTTTCCCGACAGTTATCAAGGACGGCGCACTGCCAAGAAAGACATTCTCAATGGGTCACGCAGAGGATAAGAGATTCTATATTGAAGCAAGAAAAATAACAGAATAAAGATTTAAGGCAACACCGCACAAAGCTTGTGCTGAAGATGCTGTGACAGATTTTTCGTCAGATTGTATAGAAATTCCGCAGGCATACTATCGTATGTCAAGGGATTTCTGTGCAAGATGACGGAAAATATGTCCGCAGATTCAGTGCAAAGCCGTCAGGTGGGCTTTGTGCGGTGTTGCCTTAAGGAGGTTGTAAATGAACATAAGGCGATTTCAGAACAGCGATGCAGAAGAAGTTTCGGCACTTATAATAAAGACAATAAGAATATCAAATACAAAAGACTATCCTGCTGAACTTATGGAAGAAGTTGTTAAGTCACAGCAGCCTGAAAATATCATTGAACGTGCAGGCTGGACGCATTTTTATGTTGCCGTTGACGGAAGCAGTATCATCGGATGCGGTGCGATAGGCCCGTATTGGGGAAAAGAAGATGAAAGCAGTCTCTTTACAATCTTTGTTCTTCCCGAATATCAGGGCAAAGGCATCGGCAGGCTGATAATAGAAACCCTTGAAAAGGATGAATACTTTCTCAGGGCAAAGCGTATCGAGATACCGTCCTCGATTACTGCCTGCGAATTCTACAAAAAATTCGGTTACGACCATAAAAATGGAATTGCAGAGGTAGATGAAGAACACGTTTATCGTCTGGAAAAATACAGAACTATCTGAAATAAAGAGGTAATTATGCTTAATCAGTTTTCACGAACAGAGCTTATTTTCGGCAGGTCGGCGATGGATATTCTCGCAAATGCAAGAGTAGCCGTTTTCGGAGTCGGGGGAGTGGGCGGATTCACAGTTGAAGCCCTTGCTCGTTCAGGGGTCGGAACGCTGGATATCATCGACGATGACAAAGTTGCACTCACCAATCTGAACCGCCAGATAATAGCCCTGCACAGCACTATCGGAAAGTATAAGGTGGATGTGGCAAAAGAGCGTATTCTCGACATTAATCCCGAATGCAAGGTCAATGCCTACAAGACATTTTTCATGCCGGAAAATGCAGATCAGTTTGATTTTTCTCAGTATGACTATGTTGTGGACGCTATCGACACGGTCACAGGAAAGATAGAAATTATTGAGCAGGCGAAAAAAGCAGGCATTCCCGTGATAAGTTCGATGGGCGCAGGAAACAAGGTCGATCCGACAGCTTTTGAGGTTACGGATATCTACAAAACTTCCGTGTGTCCGCTTGCAAAGGTAATGCGCTACCAGCTTAAACGCCGAGGCATAAAAAAGCTGAAAGTGGTTTATTCCAAAGAAGAACCAATCACACCTGTACAGTCGGTTGTTGAGGAATGTGTGAACGAAAGTGAAAAATCCTCATCAAGACGCTCAACACCCGGTTCAAATGCCTTTGTTCCGTCGGTTGTGGGACTGATAATCGCAGGAGAAGTCATTAAAGATCTTGTAAAAATGCGTGATGCGTAATTATCGATTGTGTAGGGGCCGCCTTTGGCGGTCCTTTTGTTATGTCACGGAAAATAAAAGGACGCCCAATGGGCGTCCTCAGCTTGTCGAAAAAGTCATATTTTATTAAGGGAACGCCCTCTCGTGCAGGGCGTCCCCTCT
>JAEDMD010000089.1 GCA_016303195.1 Oscillospiraceae bacterium
AATTAATATTAAAAATTCGGAATTCGGAATGCGGAATGCGGAATCATTGTACTGCTTTTCAGCGTACACTCAAAACAAAACATTCAGATACGTCTGCTGTCAGGCAGACTCCGCAATCCCTAATTCCTAATCCCGAATTACAAATTATCAGTTATTATTCAGCGTCAGTTGTCTCAGCCTCAGCAGCTTCCTCAGCAGGAGCTTCCTGAGCTTCCTCAACGTCGCTTCCCTGTCTGCCTTCAATAACAGCGTTAGCGATAGTGCCTGCGATGAGCTTTACTGCTCTGATAGCATCATCGTTACCGGGGATAACGTAGTCAACTTCATCAGGATCGCAGTTTGTATCAACGATAGCAACGATCGGGATGTTGAGCTTCTTAGCTTCTGCAACAGCGATCTTTTCCTTGCGTGGGTCAACGATAAAGAGAGCTGCAGGGAGCTTCTTCATGTTCTTGATACCGCCGAGGAACTTTTCGAGCTTCTCTATTTCAAGGTTGAGCTTAACAACTTCCTTCTTAGGGAGAAGTGCGAATGTGCCGTCTTCTTCCATTGTGTGGAGCTGCTCAAGTCTCTTGATTCTTGTCTGGATTGTCTTGAAGTTTGTGAGCATACCGCCGAGCCATCTTGCGTTAACATAGTGTGCGCCTGCTCTTGTAGCTTCTTCCTTAACTGAATCGCCAGCCTGCTTCTTAGTACCTACGAAAAGTACTTCGCCGCCCTGTGCTGCGATGTCACGAACGAACATATAAGCGTCTTCGAGCTTCTTAACTGTCTTCTGAAGGTCGATGATGTAAATGCCGTTTCTTTCTGTGAAAATGTATGGTGCCATTTTCGGGTTCCATCTTCTTGTCTGGTGACCAAAATGTACGCCAGCCTCAAGAAGCTGCTTCATTGATACTACTCCCATGGTGTAGTCCTCCTTAAATTGGTTATTATTAATCCTCCGAACAGCTTGGCTTGCGGACAACATTAGTGATAATGCACCAATCCGCAAAAGCACATTCGTGCGAATTGCCTTAATATTATAGCATATCCATCTCAGAAAATCAAGGCTTTTGAGAACAGGTGAAAGCCAAACTTTTCAAACTTCATCCATCGTTTTTTGGCGATAATGTATCAATATTCCCGTCAGAGCGCTCCACAAGTATCACTTCCCTGCCGACAACACGGATATCCGAACATTTCACCGTTACATCGTCCTCTTTGCCGAATATCCCGAAAAAACGAGCGCCGCCGTAAATGATGAAGCGTTCAGCCGCACCGCTTTTGATATCCACCTCGATGTCGTCGATAAATCCCAGTCTTTCGCCTGTTTTAAGGTCGATTACTTCCTTCCTACGCAGTTCATCAAGACTGCAAATCATAAAGAATCCCTCCGCATACTATTTATATATAGTATGCAGAGGGCTGAGAAATTATTTCTTCTTGTTAGACATCATTCCCGCAACGACTGCTGCCGCAACTGCAAGAACAAGAACGCCGATGAGGATGCCTTTCGGGAAATTATCACCTGTCTGTGGTGCGTTTTCGGCCATTATCAGTGCTGTTGTCATAAGTTCATTCATATTTTTGTCCTCCTATTTTATTCTACATGAGCATTGCTCTGTCTAAAATTGTAACACATCCAACCATATTTGTCAAATGAAATGTATGTGAAAGCCGCTGACTTTTTGTATTGCGTTAGTCTGCTTTCGTTCACTCATACAAAAACTTTGTTTCTATGCGATGAGCATCCGCATACTTATCACTTAACCAAATAATCAGAAGCGGAAGTCTCTCTTGCCTTCATTCTTTATTTCTTCGAGGTACTCAATTGCACGGTTTCTGCGCTTTTCGTCAGGTACGTTCTGTATCTCACGTGCAATAAGCTCCTCACCTATCTTTCTTGTCTCAGGCGAAGCATAGTCTGTGAGATATTCCTGCAATGTCATGAGTGCATTCGGATGACAGCAGTTCTGGATCTGTCCGACTTTACAGAGCGCCATGAATCTGTCGCCTGTACGTCCTTCGCGGTAGCAGGCTGTGCAGAATGACGGGATATAGCCGCCTTTCATGAGCCACTGTACAACTTCATCAAGGGAGCGCTGGTCTGAAACGTCAAACTGCTCTGTGTCATGCGGTCTTTCCTCTGCGGAATATCCTGCATAGCCGCCGACAGATGTTCTTGAACCGCCTGAGATCTGAGAAATACCAAGTCCCAGAACCTTGTCACGGCAGGTTTCATTCTCACGGGTAGAAATAATCATGCCTGTGTATGGTACAGCGATCCTGATACAAGCAATTATCTTTGCAAATGTATCATCGTCGATACCGTTATCGAATACAGTAGGGTCAATATCCGATGCTCTCTTTACACGTGGAACGCTGATAGTATGAGGGCCGACACCGTGAACAGCTTCAAGATGTTCAGCGTGCATGAGAAGTCCTGCAAATTCATATTTGTAGAGGTCAAGTCCGAACAGAACACCAAGTCCTACATCGTCGATACCGCCTTCCATCGCTCTGTCCATAGCCTCGGTGTGGTATGCATAGTTGTGCTTAGGTCCTGCCGGATGGAGCTTTTCATAGCTTTCCTTGTGATATGTCTCCTGAAACAGGATGTATGTTCCGATGCCTGCATCTTTCAGTTTTTTGTAATTCTCAACAGTTGTAGCGGCAATATTTACGTTAACTCGTCTGATAGCGCCGTTCTTGTGCTTGATGGAGTAGATAGTCTTGATACATTCAAGAATATACTCGATAGGATTGTTAACAGGGTCTTCGCCTGCCTCGATAGCAAGTCTCTTATGTCCCATGTCCTGAAGTGCGATGACTTCATCACGAACCTCGTCCTGTGTCAGCTTCTTACGTGGAATTTCCTTATTCTGGATGTGATAAGGACAGTAAACACATTTGTTTACGCAGTAATTCGAGAGATAAAGCGGTGCAAACATAACGATACGATCGCCGTAGAAAGCCTCCTTGATCTCACGGGCAAGAGCATAGATCTTCTCGGTCATTTCGGGAATATCACAGGCAAGAAGAACGCTCGCCTCCCTGTGCGTAAGTCCCGAACATTCAACTCCCCTGCCTGTTTTCTTCGGACGGGCTTTTTCGAGAAGCGACTCAATAAGCTCCTTGTTATGCTTGTTCTGCTCGGCATATTCAAGAGTTGCCTTTATTTCCTCATCGTTGATAAATTCCTCAGCCTTTAAAGATTTTACATCATACATATTATATTACCTCACTTTTTAGAAATCGCAGCCTTGACGGAAACACCGTTTATCCGTCCGAGTCTGCCTGTCAGATTGCTTATCATATCGGGATCGGCATCAACCGCCACGGAAATGAGCGATATCCCTCGTTCCTTATAGGGGATCCCCATCCGCCCGATGATTATGGAGCTGTAATCGTGGAGTACACGGTTGACATCCGTCACCGCATCCTGCTCGTCAACAACTATCGCTACCACCGCTATTCTATTGTCGTCCATCTTTCCTCCTTTGCAGGCAGGAGCAGAAACGCAGAAAAGCGCCCATACAGACATACGGACGCAGTTATACATTATAGAATATAAACGTACTGCTCACCGATAGCAGAGATCAGCCCTGCTGCCCGAAAACATTGAATAAAATATGCCGATGCAGAAGAACACCCCAGCATCCGCTATGTTGATTATACACCACTTTTTTTCAATAGTCAATTATTTTTTGTTAGTTTAACCTAATTATATTTAGTTGAAATGATACAAATAGTATATGCCACATTGTGCAGATTTGACAAAGTGTGTAAGAATTCTAATAATTTTATATGATTATTTGATTTTTCACTGGACAAATACTTTTTTTTGTGATATAATAACTAATAGATTTATGCATGAGGTGATTATTAATGGGTTTATTCTCAATTTTTTCAGGCGGAGCTAAGTATTTCGATAAACATATCGAACCGAAATGCGACTACTGCCAGTTTGGAAAGCGCACTAAGGACGGTAACAAAGTCCTCTGCGAAAAACGTGGCCTTGTAGAGCAGACTTACTCCTGCAATAAATTTATCTATTCTCCTCTGAAAAGAATCCCTGTTAAACAGCTCAACTTTGTTGGAAGCATCGCTGACGAGGATATCTACATCGAGTCAAAAAGCGACCGTGAGGAAAAAGAGGAGGCTAAAAAAACAGACGAAAAAAGCGACAAAGCATCCGAAACAGCTTCCGCCGCAAACTGACACACTGCAATCATTCCCTGCTGTGCACATACAGCAGGGATTTTGTTTTCTTTCCGCAGGGCTTGACAAATTTTTATTTTTAATGTATAATATATAAGCTGTGTAATTCACAGCGGCTATGCGGATGTGGTGAAATTGGCAGACACGCAAGATTTAGGTTCTTGTGCCGAGAGGCGTGCAGGTTCAAGTCCTGTCATCCGCACCAGCGCCGAGCAGTCGCACGCAACCATAGAGTCAAAAAAACCGATATATCGCAGAAGAAAAAATCTGCCGATATATCGGTTTTTCTTTGTATCAGACTTTGCTAAACAGGTGGAACATCTCACTAACAGCTAAAAGCTGTTTCACTATTTTATAACATTGGATGCAAAGTCACGTATCTGTTTATAGCTGACAGCCAGGTTAAGATTCTGACCTTCGTCGATACCGCTCGTGCATATTCCGATGACCTCGCCGTAGGAGTTCAGCAGTGCGCCGCCCGAACTTCCATGAGAAATAGGTGCTGTGAACTGTATCATATCATTGTCATTTATCGTTCGGAATCCCGAAATTATGCCATCTGATACGGAATTAAACAATCCCATCGGACTGCCTATTGCGAACACCTTTTCACCACGGCGAAGCTGTCTGCGTCCGTCGAAAACAGGCAGCGGAGGCATTTTCCGATCTATTCGGATAAGAGCAAGATCGAAAAGCGGATGATACTTGATAATATCCACCATGTCATATATCTCATCGTCGTTTTCTATCCGCACACACAGCCCATGACTTTTCTGCACAACATGGCAGTTGGTGAGGATGTACCCGTCCTTATGAACTGCGATCCCCGAACCGCTTGCCACAGGCTCGCCTGTTTCATCGAGAATTATTATCATGACCACCGATTCCGCCAGCGCCGCAAGTTCCTCATAGCTTCGTTCTCTGCGTACATTGTCAGCTTTCGTAGCAGTTTCATTGCCGATTGTTGCAGGAACGGATTTTCTTTCAGGGTGCGGAGGGATATTCAGCTTCACAGGAGAAGACTTTTTCGGCTCTGATCTTTTCTGTTCCGTTCTTGTTTTTTCTGAAGATATGACAGGTCTGAACTCAGGAAATGTCACCTTTTCGTAGTCGCCGTAGTGTATCTCTGCACAGTTACGCAGCAGTTTCTCTGATATGTGCCCCTTTCCCTCAGGCATGAGGATGAGCGTATCGATCCCCAGCATTGCCGCAAGGTAACCGAAAAGGAATTCCGAATTCTTACTGCATCCTGAGTATATCAGCTTGCAGTGTTTGTTTTTGCGCTGTAAGAGCAATTCGGGCAGATACTTTTCTATTCGGTACAGAAGCTGAACGGACATATTTCTCTCGGCAGTCTCATTCATATTCGGCTCGTCAGCATGAAGCTGTTCAAGAAGTTTTCTGAGCTGTTCAGCTATCTCCGCCGAAAGTTCTGGATATTGCGAAAAAACATCATTCCTGCCGTCCCTGATGTCATTATATTTTTTCAGATATTCCTTTATCATTGCAGGGTCTGACAGCGATTCAAGGCGGACAAGCCTGCAATATGCCGTATTATCGTCATAACTCATAGTATGGTCGGCGGCTGAAACATCACTGAGGAGCTTGGTTCCTGCTCCGTCTGTGCGTACAAAATAGACCTGCCGCTGTTCTTTATTGCTGTGGCTGTGGATATTAACAAAAGCGCTGATAGAATTCAGCTGTATCGGATTGAAACGTATCTCCATATTGACACCTGCCCTATAAACAATTGTTATAGTTTTATTATAATCCAATATGGTAGTTTTGTCAAGATATGCTATAAAGTAAACTACAATGACAGCTTCACCGATTTATTTTTTTGTTGCCGCTTCACGCTCGATATGTGTCTCCAGATCAGCAATTCGTGTTGGAATCGGTATATGACTTTCTTTGGCGGTCAGATCCATTGCCAGTTCGCAGGCTGTGTCGATGGATATATTGTTTCCCACCGAAACAAAAACAGGCTTCACGTTCTTATGTGTCCTCAGCACCCTGCCGTAGACTTCACCGTCTATCACGATATCCGTATAGCTTCCTGCTTCATTTTCAGGATCGGTATAGTCCGTCTTTTTGTCAACACGGAAATAAGTCTTTGCGATGCCGATAGTCGGCTTGTTCAGATAAAACGAAGCGTGTGTGGCGATACCCATATGCCGTGGATGGAGATATCCGTTTCCGTCAAATATGTAGATATCGGGCTTTATCTCCAGCATCTCCGCAGTTTTCAGCACCAGCGGAAGTTCTCTGAATGCGAGAAAGTCGGGAATGTACGGCACTTCAATTTTTCCGCTGTAATGCTTCTTTTCCAGCACTTCATGAGTTTCCATATCAATTACCACGATACAGCAGACCGCACATTCACTCTCGCCTTCTTTCCAGTAGGCAAGGTCAACTCCTGCCACTGTTTTAAGTTCAGATATCTCAAAACTGTCGGTGAGAATTATCTTCTTTTTCAGTTCATTCTGCACCGCCATGTATTCTTCTTCATGTTCCATTTTCTTCCCTCACTTTGTTACCGTTTTTGTCAAATCATATAGCAGTTTTACTTTCCAAATCGGCTGAAAGCACATGAGCCATTATATCCTTGTGATCTTTCATTTTTTATTTCCCCCTTTTCATATATCATGATTCAATTATAGCAACTGCTGACAGAAAAGTCAAATATACCCCGAAAATTGATTCCCGTGTGGAAAATATTATATCTCTTGACAAACACTGCATTAACATATATAATATTAATGACAAGTTCAAAATCATTTCATCCAAGAAAGGAAAGTTATGAAGATCGCAAAAAAAATACTAAAAATATTTCTCATCGCTCTCGCATCCCTTATAATACTCTTTTTCCTTGTTATGGGAATATCCAGAGCAATAAACTACTCAAAGCACAAGATAAGATCATCCGACGGCATAGATAAGGGCGAATTTATCACTCTCGGCAACATGGAGCAGTATATTCGTATCCGCTCCGAAAACCGCAGCTCCCCTGTTATCATCTATCTTCACGGAGGCCCCGGAAGTCCTGACAGCTATGTTTCATATGTATTCGCCGACTATCTCGATGAAGACTATACAATGGTATTCTGGGATCAGAGAGGCTCAGGACGCACCTACGAACACAACATGAAAACAGATCCCGATAATAATACTGTTAGTTTTGAACAGTCGCTTACAGACCTTGATGAACTTGTGGATATGATGTGTGAGCGTTTCGGACAGGATAAAGTCGTTATCATGGGCCATTCCTACGGCTCACTGCTGGGCGGAAACTATGTTTACCGTCACCCCGAAAAAGTCTCCCACTATATCGGTGTCGGTCAGAGCGTTTATTTCCCCGACGGCGAACAAAGATCATTTGAAGACGCTATGGAACAGGCTAAGGCGGCAGGAG
>JAEDMD010000090.1 GCA_016303195.1 Oscillospiraceae bacterium
TGAAGTTTTTTGTTGCACTTGACTTGACAATCTGCCGTGATCCCTTTGGAAACCCGATGTTTGAGTTTCAGGCTTGATTTATCGGTGAAATCAAAGGACGGCCAATGGCCGTCCCTACAATAATTTATTTCATTAAATCATTCAAGATTGCAAGAGTGCAATGATGTACTATGCTTACTTCAAAAGCCGATCCACCATCACCTTGCGGCATTCCTTTTCAAGTTTATCATCCAGAGGCGCAAGGGCTGTATGCTCACTCGCTCCCCTGTTCACGCAATACTCTATCATATAGTCCGATATTTCGGGATTTTTCGCAAGACATGGGCCGTGGAGATATGTCGCTATGACGTTTTTTCCGCAGTAGCCCTCAGCCTCGGACTTTGAGCAGTTGCCGTTGCCGTAGAGAACCTTTCCGAATGGTGTTTTTACGCCCTGTGTCTGACCGCCGTGATTCTCAAATCCGACAACTTTGACAGGCTTGCCCGTTATCTCTGTTTCAATGACGATATTGCCGATACAGCGCTTTCTGCGGCTTGCGGGCGCAACGGTGTAATAGTCAAAAAGTCCCAGTCCCTTGATGTCATTCCCGTCTGCATCACGGTAATATTTGCCCATAAGCTGATAGCCGCCGCAGATGAGGAAAAGGAAAGTTCCGCTCTTGTATGCCCTGACGATGCCCTCTCTGCATTTCAGCAGGTCAGCGGAGATGTGCTGTTGTTCAAGGTCAGCACCGCCTCCGATGTAAATAAGGTCATATGCCGAAAAATCGGGCATTTCCGAGTCGATGGAATACTTGTCGATAACACATTCTATCCCTCTCATCCTGCATCTGTAACTGATTATCTCCATGTTTCCGCTGTCACCGTACAGGTCGAGCATATCCGCATACATATGAAGTATTTTTATCGTTTTCATTCCTGTTTACCTCCATGTTTTGCGATATATCGCTTCAAAGCGGCTCTTGTGGGCTGAACGGCGGTATAGTTTGCGATAACGAACTTTCGTCCCTCGGTGCTTGCCAGTTCCTCAACAGCCTTGTCAAGATCGGGACGGACTACTATCTTTGACTGGTCATAGCCCGAACATTTGATGCGGACTGCGATGTCATAGGCTCTCGTTCCCGATGTTACCACTCTTGTAACACGCTCGAAGATGCTGAAATTAATGTCCCATATCCACGAAACGTCAAGTCCGTCGGCTACATTGTCATTGAGGACGAAAAGCAGTTCCTTCTCACCGTTCATCTCATTCATGACACGCAAAGTCATGTTTGCACCGACGGGATTTTTCGCAAGGTTAAGGGTAGTTTTACGGTCGCCCAGCATGAAATTCTCCATACGGCCGTTCTTGACGGTATAGTTGTTGATGACCTTATCAGTCACCTCCTGCCTGATGCCGTACAGCTTTGCCGCCGCCGCAACAGCAGTCATGTTGTAGACGTTGTAGATGCTGTTCAGCTTTGGCGAATAGCTATGGCCGTCTGCCGTAAATACGGGCTTTTCAAGGTCTATGCCGCTTGCTGTGATGTACGGCTCGTAATTGCCGAATCCGCATTTCCCACAGGCGAATTTTCCGATGTGGGAGTACTGGTAATATTCATACTCCAGCGGTTCACCGCAGAATGGGCAGAATCTTCCCTCTGATGCCTCGAATATCTTGTGTGTAGCGAATGCATACGGCTCGGCATGAAAATACTTCACGTTGGTATTCTTCGGATTAGCCCTGCCGAGACGAGCGGTATTCGGGTCATCGCCGTTGAGTATGAGATTGCCCTCAAAGGTCTTGCAGAAGCCGTTTATCTTCTGTATGAGAGTTTCCATCTCGCCGTTTCTGTCAAGCTGGTCACGAAAGAAATTCAGCACTACCAGCGTATCCAGTTTGAGCTGTGAATATACCACAGGAACGTGTGATTCGTCGGTTTCGAGTATAAGATAGTCAGCCTTGACTTTTCCCGACATATCGCAGTATTTCAGAAGCATTGAGCATATTCCCGTATCGAGGTTGTTTCCCTCACGGTTGATGATTATTTTCTTGCCGCTTTTCTCAAAAAGCTGAGCAATGCAGTTGGTGACGGAGGTTTTTCCGTTCGTACCCGTAACTGCGATTATGGGGCAGTCCACTGTGAACAGTGAACAGCACTTGTGTTTCGTCAGATGCCACAGGATGATGCCCGGCAGATTTCCTGCATTGCGCTTCATCAGATGAAGCATCTTCACGATGATTTTTCCTAATAGTATAAGTATCCTTTTCAAATTTTTCTCCTTTTTTGCAGGGAACACCGATGGCGGAATCCCCTGCATTTTATCACTGTATAATATTAAGGCAACACCGCACAAAGCCCGCCTGACGGCTTGGCAGCGTATCTGCACCGCCAGCTCTGTGCGGTATTGCCTTAACAGCTTACGATGCGTCCGTCCTCGTCAAAGGCTATCCAGCCACGGTTCTTGGCGGACTTTATTCCCAGTGCCACGGCAGTTTCAAGTGCGGCACTCATCCTTGTATAGCCAAAAAGATGTGCTGTCTCACGAAGCAGGTCATCACGGGTCATTGCCACCTGACGAGCCATTATGCGCTTTATTCCCACGCCTATCTCCTCAGGTGCGATATCGGCTATATCACGGCGTTCGCTGTCATTTCCGACAGTTCGGCAAATGTCATAGCTATCCCTTTCCTGACCTTTCATCCAGACATAATCATTCTCGCCGTGGGTGACGGTCTCCGCATCAGCGGTGGCAAGAGCCGTGTCAAACACCGATTTTACGGGAGCAGTCATACGTGTGATGTCCCAGCATGAGCAGACCTTTTTCGCAAGGAGCTTCACACTTACAGGGGCTTCGGCTTTAAGAACGTCATTTATACAGTCGGTAATCTTTTTCAGATTGACTTCATTGAAATCCGCAGATTCGCCCAGAGTTTTCACCTGATAAGGCTCATAGCTGTCGAACATCTCATCAAAGCTCTGCAACCTGTTCAGTCTCGAAAACTATCTCCTGCTTCGGCTTGGACTCCTCTTTTTTGGCTTCGGGATGGCGCTTTCTCTCAACAGCGCCCTCTATCTCGGTCTTTATCCTGCTAAGGACTTTTTCCTTGTTGTCCAGCCAGTCGAGGATGTAAACGCTCATGACGCTCCAGCCCAGACCTTTAAGTACGCTCGGCTGTGAAATCGTGCGGTCGCTTGCCGTTCCATTATGATAATTGGCTTCACTTCCGCAGTTTATGCCTAAAATGTAAGAATCCGCATCGTCGGGGTCAACAACTGCAACATCTATCCTGTAATCCGAACAGCCCACACTGCAATTGCAGTCATAGCCCATTTTCTTTATCTCATCGGCAACTATCTGTTCAAATCCGTTTCCGCCTGTCTGACTGCCGCCACGGACTGCCAGAGCGCTTCTGCCCTTTGCAGCGAATTCAAGGAAGCCTTTCAGTCCCTCAACACCGTCGGAGCGAGTTCTCGCAAGGTCGATCATATCGGGAGTGATAACGGAAAAGACTATCATTTCGCACTTTGAACGTGAGATAGCAACATTGAGTCTCCTCCATCCGCCGTCTCTGTTGAGCGGGCCGAAATTCATGGAGACTTTGCCCTCCTTGTCAGGGCCGTAGCCGATAGTGAACATGATAACATCACGCTCGTCGCCCTGAACATTTTCAAGGTTCTTGATAAGTATCGGCTCATACATCTCATTCGCCCATGTTTCAAGCTGAGGATCGTCACGGAAAGCATCCATGAGCAGGTCATCCACAAGATTCTGCTGAGGCAGGCTGAATGTAACAACACCAATGCTCATCTTACGCAGTTTCTCGTCGGCAAGTCGGCGGCATATCTCATCCACCACTGCCTGAGCCTCGGCTTTATTGGTACATGTGGAACTTTTATCGTAATATCCCTCAACGTGTACCCAGCTTACCTTTGAATTCCTGTCATCGGGCGACGGGAAGGTATACAGCTTGTTTTCGTAATATTTCGCATTGCTGTAAGCGATAAGACTCTCATGACGGGAGCGGTAATGCCAGAGCAGATGCTTCTGCGGCATAGACAGTGCAAGGCAATCGTCCAGAACGCTTTCAAGGTCTTCCTTTTCGTAATTCTCCTCATCCACCTGATTTGACGAGAAGAAGCTGGTCGGCGGAAGCTGTTTCGGGTCGCCTACAACTATGACATTCTCGCCTCTTGCGATAGCGCCGACAGCCTCGCAGGTGGGAAGCTGTGAAGCCTCATCGAAGATAACAAGGTCAAATTTCGGGTATGACGGGTCGATGTACTGTGCCACGGATATGGGGCTCATGAGCATTACAGGGCACATTCTCCTGAGAAGATTCGGTATGCTGTCGAACAGCTTTCGTATGCTCATCATGCGTCCGCCGCTCTTGATGGCTTTCTGGAGTATGCCTATCTCGGAGGAATTCGCAGAGCTTCCCGGTGCAGGTATTTTTGCCGAAAGTTCGGCGGCAAGCTCCTTTATGCTCAGCTCGGAGAATTTGTCCAGCACCTCGCCGAAACGTCTCACGGTGTCCTCGAAAAGTGTGCCGCTGAAATCCGCAAGAACCTTGCTTCGTGAAATTGTCGCAGTCACCGCACATCTGTTCAGGTCAGCCTCGAAAGCGCCGACCAGCTCGTCAGTGCGGACTTTTCCCGATAAATAGGCATCCGCAACATTTCCGACACCATAGCTTCTGAGTTTTTTGCAAATCCCCACGATGCCCGACCATTCTTTCAGCATCGGCAGAGCGCCTATCGCAGAATCAGCTTTCTGTGAAGCCTCGCAGCACCAGTTTTCGCCGCTGAGGAGCTTTTCGGGAACGATGCCGAAATCACGTTCCAGTTCGCTTACAGTCTTGCTGAGGGCATCAAGTCCCGAAACGGGCTGTGCATTGTCCAGAGCGCCGCATATAGCCTTTTTCACAGAATTGTCAAAGGGGGCGGAGCTGATATCCTTACCAACGGCAACTGACTTCGCAACTGCCTTTTCAAGAGCGTTCCAGTCGGTATTTTCGCCGTTCCACAGCTTTCCGAAGCCCTCTTTCACTGTGACGGGAGCGGCATTGATATCCTTTTTCAATGCGGCTATCCTGTTCAGCTTATCGTAAAAGGAAACAATATTTTCCTTTGTGACAGTTTCCTTTGACTTAGCATGAGCCGCAAGTTCTGTCACCAGTTTTTTCGTGCCGAAATGCTTGGAAATAAACCACTTGCTGTCGGCAGTCTTCCACCTCACAAGAGCATCCGAACTGTCATAGCCGAAAACGGACGGCTCGAATTTTTCCAGTATCTCTGCCTGCAATGCGGACATTTCCCTGCCGCTTGCCATTATCTTTTCAGCGGCATCCTTTTCGTTTTCCCATCCGCTGTCAGCTACCTTCGGGAGTATCGCTCCCTCGCCCTGTGATGCGGAGATTATCTCAGCCGCCGCCACGCACTGCTCATAGGTCATTCCGTTCATTCCCGTCAGCGCACACAAAGCGGAGTTGTCATTTCCTGCCTTTTCAAGAGCATTTTTCAGCTCGTTCAGCTTCTTTTCAAAAGCTCCCCTTGTTTCGGGAGTCACTGTCCCGATCTCGCAGATATTCAGCGGAGTTGCCGTAACATCGCCGAATTCCTTTCCTGCGGCGGCAAGGCTCTGCAAAGTCTCCAGCCACATATTGTACGAATCACCGCTCATTGCGTCAAGCTGTTCACGAGTGAACTCGAATTTTCCGCCATTGTCCTTGTATTTCTCATAGCGGACTGCCGCATCATAGACAGAAAAGCCGAAATTACGCTTTTTGTGGAGTTCCTCCATAATGCCGTTGAGTTCCTGACGCATCTCGTATATCTTGTCCGCCTGAGACTTGTACTCCGCAGGCGATTTTATCCTGCCGACATTGAGAGTTTCCTCAAGCTGTTTAAGAACGGCTCTTTTCTGCGCTTTATTAGAGTGAAGTTCCAGACAGAACGGGCCAAGTCCCACCTTGTCCAGACGTTTCTCAACAATCGACAGCGCCGCCATTTTCTCAGCCACGAAAAGTACGGATTTTCCCTGATACAGCGCACTTGCTATCATATTTGTGATAGTCTGCGACTTGCCGCTTCCGGGAGGGCCGTGAAGCACGAAGCTCTTGCCCTGTGAAGCCGCATAGACCGCTGCAAGCTGCGAAGAATCGGCACTGAGCGGTACAACAAGGTCGGACGGCTTGACGTTCCTGTCAAGGTCAAGGGGCGAGATATAAAGATCATCGCTCTGCCATTCGGTCTTTCCCGAAATAAGGCTTGCCACGACTTTATTTTCAGCCAGTTCGTCGGCACGGTTGCGGATATCGTTCCACATGATGAAGCGGTTGAAGGAAAACTGTCCCACAAAGGCATATTCCTCGATATCCCAGCGTGAACGTGCCATTATCCCCTGACGGATGATGCTGAATATCTTCGGTATGTCAACGCCCTTTTCGTCCATCGGAACGGGGTCAAGACCCTTTATATCAATGCCGAAGAACTGTCGGAGCATTTCCAGCATGGTGATGTTGATTTGAGTTTCCTCGTCACGCATTTTGATGGTGTATGCCTTTTCCTGCACCTTTCGTGTGATATCAACAGGAACAAGCACCAGAGGCGCATAACGGGGCTTTTCGCTCTTGTCAGTCTCGTACCAGCGGAGGAATCCGAGGGCAAGGTAGATGGTATTCGCACCGTTTTCCTCGATGCTGACTTTTGCCTGTCTGTGGAGCTTTTTCATTATCTTTTCAAGCTCGCTCTCCTTCAGGAATGTACGCAGGCGATGGCTCTTGAATTCGTTTTCGGCGATGGAGGTTATCTGATCTTTGCCGTTTTCAAGCTCGTATATCTTGCTGTCGGTCATTGTCAGAGACATATCATCGGGCACGGGCATGACCTTGAATTCCTCATACTGCGACATTTCGTCCTCTAAAGTACCGAGGTCGCTGATAAGAAGCTGGACGCTCATTGTATTGGGACGGAAATTCAGCAGGCTGTTGCGTAAACTCAGGTCGAGGAGCTTTCTCTCCCATATCACCTGCTTGGTCACTTCCCTGTCGTCAACAGGCGCAGAATCGCCGATTATGTCAAGTTCCGACGGAGCGGAGGTTATCTCCGATTTCTTCCTTTCGCCGTAGTCAACAGCCCTGAATGTGCCGTTCTCGGAGATCCTTGACGGAACGGGACGGATACCGCCCGAACGGGTGCGTGAGATATCTATCGCAAAAATGAATGACGCAGGATCAGCAAGTCCCTCAGCCGCCTTTTTTTCGGCATCGTCGAAATCCACCTTTTTGCCTGCGGTGAAGCCTGTACACTCAACTGCCGATATTGCGTCGATCCCGTGAGCGATACGCTTTGTAACGGCGGAATGGTCATATTCAAGGCAGTCGGGGAAAGTCTCGTTGTCAAGCCAGCATCCTGCCATTGCGTGACCGTTTGTGAGAATTATCATCGGATTCAGCCCGATGGCTTCAAGGCATGAGCAGTAAAGCACCGCAAGGTCAAGACAAGTTCCAGATTTCCCCTCTAAAACGGCATCGGGCATACGTATG
>JAEDMD010000091.1 GCA_016303195.1 Oscillospiraceae bacterium
CTCGCTACCTCCACCTTGGCAAGGTGGCGCTCTACCAGATGAGCTAAATCCGCAAGAGATATAGAACACATTCGTGTTCTATATGGTGCTTCCGGTCGGAATCGAACCAACGACACGGGGATTTTCAGTCCCCTGCTCTACCGACTGAGCTACAGAAGCATAATGGCGACCCCGAACAGACTCGAACTGTCGACCTCCTGCGTGACAGGCAGGCGTTCTAACCAACTGAACTACGAGGCCATAAATTTGGTGGGGACTACAGGGCTCGAACCTGTGACCCTCTGCTTGTAAGGCAGATGCTCTCCCAGCTGAGCTAAACCCCCACAATGCTTTGCCATTTTTCATTTTGTTTTTGTCGTCTTGTCCCTGACGACGATATTAATTATATCACTTCTTTTCGGATTTGTCAAGCATTTTTTGAAAAAAATTTCAGATTTTTTTGAAAAAGTCTTGAAACAACGGTATATCGCCAAATAAATCTCAAAAAATTTTTCAGAAAGGGCTGTTTTTTACGTGAAATTTCAAAATTTTCAAAAAAAATTTCATTGCGGACGAGAAATTTTTTCAGTCCGCAATGAAGGAAATTTTTATAAGGAATCCATCAGATCATTTCTTCCGTCGGGTCTTGCATTGATACTATCCGATGTCATTTCAAGATCCTCCATCACTCCCTGTTCATCCTCAGGAAGTGTCAGCTCGGCATAGTGTCTGTTGATCTCACCTGCAAGCGCCTTCTTATTCTTTTCGATCTCATCATCAAGGATGCGTTTGAAATGTGGAAAGCCCTCCTGCTTTGAAAGATACACATACTCATTGTTCAGCAGATGCACCTGAAAGGACAATGCCGCCAGAACCGCCGCAATGATAATTCCCCAGAAAAGCAGGATAGTCACATACCGCAGGGCGATATCTATCACAATGCCCATAACAACAGCAACAGGTGCAGTATATGCGAACGGCGTTTTCTTCTTATATAGTGCATACCACATCATTGCCAGCCCCGTGGCTGTCAGAAAATAAAGTATGAAATCTCCCGTAAATATGCAGACAGTTATAATAATAATATGGATGAACGTTATTATCATCAGTATTTTTCCGATATTTATATATTTATCGTTATAATTAGTAAATCTTTCGCAGTTTTTAGCCATTTCCGAGGTCTTTTGCAGTTCGCCCGCCTTGTATGTTCCGTCGCTCATTTGTTCCTTGTACTTCTGATAATCCTTGTTGTTGTCGAGCATTATCTCGCCAATGCTTTTGTGTGCAAGACTGTCGGGGATGAATTTGTTAAGAATATCAAGCATTTCAGTACCTCCATTTCAACTTTCAACCAAGTTTTCAACATAGTGTTGAGAAAGCGTTGAAACATTGCATTTTTATTTTTACGGTATTTTGTCGAATTGTGCGTTTTTCAACACAGCATTGTGAAATGTTGAAAGTTTATCAACCAATGATCTCCTTGTTGAAAAGTCTCAAAACGTCCATTTTCAGCGCACGGTTTTCGGGGGCATTAAGCTGAGGATCGGCTTCAAGAAGTTCTCTTGCACAGTTCTGTGCCTTGTTCATAAGTTCCATATTGCAGGCTATATCGGCAATTTTCAGCGGTGGAAGTCCATGCTGAGCGCTTCCGAAGAAGTCTCCCGGACCACGCATTTTCAGATCCTCCTCGGATATTTTGAATCCGTCCGCTGTCGAGGACATTATCTTCATTCGCTTCACGCAGTCCTCGGAGGTGTTGTCGGTTATGAGGATGCAAGTGCTTTCAAATTGTCCACGGCCCACTCGTCCACGTAGCTGATGAAGCTGAGAAAGTCCGAATCTTTCGGCATTTTCAATGACCATGACAGCCGCATTGGGCACATCAACACCAACTTCAACAACTGTCGTACAGATAAGGACTTGTATCTCGCCGTCACGGAATTGCTTCATTACCTTTTCTTTTTCAGCGGCTCTCATCTTTCCGTGGAGCAAAGCGGTTGAATATCCCTTCAGATCGCCCTTTGCGGCATTTTCTGCATAGGATTTAACCGCAAAGAGATCGCTTTCGCTGTCCTCTATCATGGGGCAAACCACGTAAGCCTGCCGTCCCTCATCGAGCCTCGCCTTAACGAAGCCGAACGCACGATGGCGGAGTTTTCCCGTAACAGCGTAGGTCTGCACAGGCTTTCTGCCTTTCGGGAGCTGAGTGATAGCCGATATATCAAGGTCGCCGTAAATGATGAGCGCAAGTGTTCTCGGTATCGGAGTTGCGGACATGACCAGTTTGTGGGGCGAATCACCTTTTTCCGCAAGAGCCGCTCTCTGAGCAACACCAAAACGATGCTGTTCGTCGGTGATAACCAGACCGAGAGCCTTGTACTCCACATCTTTCTGGATTATTGCATGAGTTCCGACAATAACATTTATCTCACCGCTGATTATCTGTTCACGTATCACCGCTTTTTTCTTCGGAGTGAGCGAACCTGTCAGCAGGCATACTTTCAGTCCGAATGGTTCAAGGAATTCCGAAAGTGTACGGTAATGCTGAGAAGCGAGAATTTCCGTAGGTGCCATAAGTGCCGACTGCAAGCCGTTTTGCGCTGTAAAATAGCAAGCCGCCGCCGCAACGGCAGTTTTTCCGCTTCCGACATCGCCCTGCAACAGCCTGTTCATCGGCACATCACGGCAGAGGTCGGCAACGATCTCATCAACGGCTTTTTTCTGGTCATCGGTCAGTTCAAATGGCAATCCTTCCATAAAGGGAGCGGCACTTATTGAATCGTCCATTTTGTACGCTGTACTGCGCCTGCTCCGTGATTTCATAAGGGACATACCAAGCTGGAGTTTCAGCAGTTCATCAAAGGCAAGTCTGCGCCTTGCGGCTTCGGAAGCCTCCTCGCTTTCGGGAAAATGGATGTTTTCCAGCGCCGCCATAAGCGGACAGAGGTCATATTTCTCCATGACCGCCCTCGGCAGAGTCTCGAAAGGGTCATCACGCATAAGCTCAAGAGCCTGACGCATATTTGCACGGACCATATTCACGGAAAGCCCCTGAGTAAGCGGATAAACGGGCTGTATCAGCACCTTTTCCGACGCACTGATATAAACAGGCGAGCTTATCTCCTTACGCAGTAAATTTCCGCTGACTTTGCCGTACATATAGTAAGTTTCGTTTTCTTTGAGTGCATGAAAGCCGTAGACATTGTTATAGACCACAATGAGGATATCGTCCATTCCGTCGGTAGCGGCAGCTTTGCAGATAACAAGGCCGCCCCTTATCCTCTGAGGCGGCATTTTGCGGTAAACGGTGAGTTTCAGCACGTTGTACTCATTCAGCTTAGCCTGCGCCACAGGAACGTATGCACGGAAATCGAGGTATGAACGGGGAATGTGATAAATAAGCTCATAGGGCGAATTTATGCCCAGTTTCCGATACTTCTCCCCTCTTGCTTTTCCTACTCCTTTCAGATATTCAATTTCACTGAATAAATGTGTTGCCATAAAAACCTCTTTATTATTTCAATTCTTATCGTGTTTGTGAAAACAGTTCCTTAAGGCAACACCGCACAAAGCCCACCTGACGGCTTTGCACTGAATCTGCGGACATATTTTCCGTCATCTTGCACAGAAATCCCTTGACATACGATAGTATGCCTGCGGAATTTCTATACAATCTGACGAAAAATCTGTCACAGCATCTTCAGCACAAGCTTTGTGCGGTGTTGCCTTAATAAAAGAGGGCGGACTTTTTTGTCCGCCCGATAGATCAGATTGTTATCTCTGCTCACAAATGAGCTTGATAGCTGTTCTTTCTTCGCCGTCGATCTGAATATTTGCAAAAGCAGGAATGCAAATAAGGTCAATACCAATGGGCGCAAGATATCCTCTCGCAATAGCTATAGCCTTGATTGCCTGATTAGCTGCGCCTGCACCTACGGCCTGTACCTCAACAGCTTTCTGCTCTCTGATAACGCCTGCGATCGCACCAGCGACAGAGTTAGGTGATGAATGTGAAGATACTTTTAAAATTTCCATGATAATAACCCTCCTGTGAGTAAAAGTATTGTACGTATAGTAATTTGATAATGTCTGCGGCTATAGTACACTTATATTATAAACGATAATTATGAATAATTCAAGTACCTAAGGTAAACTTTGTGAATTATCTTATAATTATACGCTGAATTTTGTGCGATTTGCCACTTTTTTCATCAAATTCTACTACGACTCCACATAAAAAGCAAGGATTCGCAGAGGGTGAAAATCTTGCAGGCATATGGAAACGGTACGTATTCAGAACAGGTTCGATATCCGCACCGAGACACGATATTTCGGGGCCTGTCATACCTGCATCGGTGATATAAGCCGTACCTCCTCCGAGTATCATCTCATCGGCAGTCTGCACATGGGTATGAGTTCCCAGAACTGCGGTAACACGGTCAGTAAGATAATGTCCCATAGCCTTTTTCTCGGATGTTGCCTCCGCATGGAAATCAACGATTATATTTCGGCTTTCCACATCTTCAAGTATCCTGTCTATCTTCGTGAACGGATTGTCAAGCGCCTCCATAAATGCCGTACCCATAAGATTTATGACAGTCACCGACCATGCGCCCATGTCAAGTGTGCATATCCCCTTTCCGACGCATCCGCCTTCGGGATAGTTTGCAGGGCGGATAATGAAATCACGCTCATAGATATGCATTGAGTCCTTGTGTCGGAAAGCATGGTTGCCCGTAGTTATAACGTCTGCTCCTGCATTTATTATCATATCAGCCGATTCTGCGGTGATACCGTTATTCTGGGAGGAATTCTCGCCGTTGACAACAGTAACGTCAATGCCGTACTGCCTTTTCAGTCCGCCCAGTCTGGCTGTCAGGAATTCACATCCTGCCGTTCCCACAACATCGCCTATAAATAGTAGTTTCTTCATTTAGTTTCCTTTCTCAGGTCATTTTCATAGATATGGAACATATCGGGTCGCAGATAATAATATCGCCATCAAATCCTGTCATTTCCTGCCATCCTTTTTGCCGAGGGTAGTATCATATGAGATCCCCGTCCCAGGCAGGCTTGCGGTGAGTTTCTTCTTGTTGTTAAGGCAGCACCGCACAAAGATTGTGCTGAATATGCGCCGACAGATTTTTCGTCAGATTGTATAGAAATTTCGCAGGCATACTTACGTATGTCAAGAGATTTCTGTGCAAGATGGCGGAAAATATGCAAGCAGATTCAGTGCAAAGCCGTCAGGTGTGCTTTGTGCGGTGTTGCCTTTAGTGTCAGTTTCAGGTTCTTCCCACCGACAGTAACGCTGAATCCTTTTTTTGTCTTGTTTATTTTTAGCAGTGTGCCAAGTTTTATGCTTTTTCTGAAATGGAATCCCATATCGACCGCCCCTTTCGGAATAATATACACTATTTTACCACATTTTTATCCATATTGCAAGATGTACGATCGGCTCTGCGGCTGAATGTTAAATCTGGGTTAAACATAAGCAAAATCTATTGATTTTCATAACGCTTTGAGATATAATAAACCCGTAATGATATAGTTATTTTATAAATTAGGAGTATGAAGATTATGGGAACCACCGAATTTTCGATTTTCAACATCTTTACCCTGCTGGGCGGACTTGCTTTCTTCCTGTATGGTATGAACGTAATGTCCACAGGCCTTGAAAAGCTGACAGGCGGAAAGTTGGAAACAGCACTGAAAAAAATGACCTCCAACAAGGTCAAAGCCATACTTCTTGGTATGGGAATCACCATAGCGATACAATCATCATCAGCTATGACCGTAATGCTTGTTGGTCTTGTCAATTCAGGAATAATGACCCTTGAACAAACTGTCGGGGTATGTTTCGGTTCTGACATCGGTACTACGCTCACAGCGTGGATACTCAGCCTTGCAGGTGTTGAAAGCAGTAATCCTTTCATAAGGATACTCAAACCATCATCATTCTCTCCGATCGTCGCTCTGATCGGTGTAATTATGATAATGGTCTGTAAAAAACACAAGAAAAAGGATATAGGAAATATCCTCATCGGATTCTCAATACTGATGACAGGCATGACTCTCATGTCTCAATCCGTATCGCCTCTGGCAGAATCAGAACAGTTCAAGAGCCTGCTTACAGCATTTAATAATCCATTGCTCGGTGTTATTGTCGGTGCAGGATTTACAGGTATCATCCAGAGTTCTGCTGCATCTGTCGGTATCCTTCAGGCTTTCTCGACAACAGGCGGTCTTACCTACGGCATGGCTATACCTATCATCATGGGTCTGAATATCGGAACTTGCGTTACCGCCCTTATATCAAGTATCGGTGTAAGTAAAGATGCTAAAAGAGTTGCCTGCATACATATTTCCATTAAAGTTATCGGTACATTGATACTTCTCCCGATAATTATAATCCTCCAGTATGTATTCAAGCTGAGCTTTTTCAACGGAACAATAGGTTATCTCGGCATTGCCGTAGCTCATTCCGTATTCAACCTTGTTGTCACATTTATGCTTCTTCCTTTTTCAAATCAGCTTGTCAGACTTGCAAGATGTATTATCAAGGACAGCAAAGACGAAAAGAAAAAGGATTCCAAGAGAACTCTCACAGGTCTGGACGAGATCCTGCTGAAAACTCCTGCTGTTGCTGTTCATTCCTGCCTTACCGCCACAGACCAGATGGCAGAGCTTACACGTGACACTATCAACATGGCTTTGAAGATACTCACCGAATACAGCGAGGAATCCGCTGAAACCATCATTGAGAACGAGGACATCATCGACAGCTTTGAAGACAAGATCAACAGCTATCTGCTGAAAATATCCAAGAGCAGTGTCACAGGCAAGGACAGCCGAAGCGTATCGAAGATGATGCACTGCGTAGGCAATTTCGAGAGGATCTCCGACCATGCGGTAAATCTTGTGGAATCAGCACAGGAGATGCATGACAAGAATATCTTCTTCTCACCTGAATGTGTGAATGAGATAAATGTTATCACAGATGCCATTGCAGAGAACATCAACAAGGCATTCGACGCATACAAGAACGGTGATCTGAGCATCGCCCACAAGGTAGAACCTCTTGAAGAAGTGGTGGACAACCTCAGTACAGAACTGAAAAACCGTCACATCCGCCGTTTGCAGAATGACGAATGTACAGTTGAACTGGGATATATCTTCCAGGATGTGCTGACGAATCTGGAAAGAATTTCCGATCACTGCTCAAATATCGCAGGCTGTCTTATTGAAACAGACGAAAAGACGAATATTCACGCATACCTGCACGATGTCAAAGAAAACGACGAGAACTTCCGTAAGGAATACCGCAGCTATGCCGAAGAATACTTCAAGCGCCTTGATATGAGCCGCTGATCTGACAGATAACCTCCGCCGACACTTTAAAAAGGGACAGCAATTAAGGGTGGTACTCATATAGAAACTTTATATGTAATTATCGGGGGAAACCTTTCTGAGGAAAGGTTCTCCCCCGTACCCC
>JAEDMD010000092.1 GCA_016303195.1 Oscillospiraceae bacterium
CCTCTTGGAACGATACTTATTATATTGACAGGCTTCGGATGGGCAAATCCTGTTCCCGTAAATCCGCTACTGTTCAAGCGTGAGAAGAAAAACGGAAAGCGGGTTTCCATGCGTGGAGGAATGGCTCTGACTGCTGCGGCAGGCCCTATTTCAAATTTAATTGCCGCTTTTGTCGTTGCTCTTGTGTATAATATACTTCTCTGCACTGATGCAGGCAAAGCAACATTACTGGGCGGACAGAATGCGCTCCTTTCAACTGTTATGCTTCTGCTTGTTTACCTTTTCCGTGTCAATGTGGGTCTGGCAGTATTCAACCTTATACCGATACCGCCTCTTGACGGATTCCATATTCTCAGCTTTTTCACAAGCGGCAAGTTCAACACATGGCTTCATGACAACATACAGATCATAACAAGAGCCTTCTTTGCATTCATGCTCCTTTCAACATGGGTGCCTCAGCTAAGCTGGCCTATCAGCGCTTTAAGCTCTCTGGTATCGGGACTCCTCTGGAAGGCAGTTTCATGGATACCGATGGTGTTCGGCAATTTCTGATAGTATATGGAAACTATATCATTCAAGCTCGAAGTTTTTGAAGGACCGCTTGACCTTCTGCTGAATCTCATACAGAAGCACAAGCTGAATATCTGCGATATCGAAATATCAAAGCTGCTGGAGCAGTATCTTCTTTACATCGAGCAGGCAAACGAGCAGGATCTTGAGCTTGCAGGCGAATTCCTTGAAATGGCGGCAAGGCTCATATACATAAAAACTGCATCACTTCTGCCTCAGCCCGAAGAAGCCGAGAAGATGAAAAAAGAGCTTGAGGGCGCTCTTATGGAATATTCCCTCTGCAAACTGGCAGCCGCCGATCTTGCTGAAAAATATGTCGGCGGAAACATTTTCGTCCGCAAGCCGATGAAGATAAAGGCAGATATGACATATACACTTGTGCATGAGCCTGAGCGCCTGTCTATGGCATACAGGGCGGTCAATACAAAAACGATCAGGGCAGAGGCAAAGAAAATGCACATCGAAAACAAGATAAATTCCGTAGTTAAGGGCAGGATAGTGCCTGTTCTTACTAAGGTCGTTCATATCCTGCGTGAGCTTTATTCAACAGGAGAGGTCTACATGGACAAGCTGTATGACGGTGTAAACGACCGTTCGGCACGTGTGGCTACATTTTTAGCAGTCCTTGAACTGACAAGATTCGGAAGGATCTCAATAAGTGACGATAATATGATAATTTACCTTAAATCCAGAAAGAACGGAGGCAGAAAGCTATGGAGATCAAAGAAAAGCTCGGAGCAATAGAGGCGATACTCTTTGCAAGCGGCGAGCCTATCGAGCTTTATCGGCTTTCTGAGGCGAGCGGTGTAGAGACGGGAAGCGTCCCCGAACTGATAAATTTGCTCAACGAGCGATATGCCGACAATTGCAGCGGTATATGCATCAAAAAGCTGGACAGCAGTTACCAGATGTGTACCAATGAGAGATTTGCTCCGCAGATACGTGCCGCTATCGAGACAAAGCGTTCAGCACCGCTTTCAAATGCTGCAATGGAGGCTTTGACCGTAATTGCCTATAATCAGCCTGTTTCAAAGGGATTCGTGGAAAATGTCCGTGGTATCGACAGTTCGTCCGTTATCAACAATCTTGTGGAAAAAGGACTTGTTGAGGAGGCAGGCAGACTTGACATCCCCGGCAAGCCTATCGTATACAGGACAACTTCCGTTTTTCTGCGAAGTTTCGGACTTTCCTCCGTGGCAGACTTACCACCGCTGGCAGGATATGAAACACTTGAAAACGGTGAAGACGGAGATATCATCGACGATATGGAGGATATCGGCGAATAAAGGAGGAACGGCAGTTTTATGGCGATACTGCTCATTATACTGAAAATACTGCTTATCATTCTGCTTGCGGTACTCGGCATTGTACTGCTTGTTCTGATAATGCCCGTGGGGGGCGAGGTAAGCTATATTGACGGAAAATTAACATACAAGTTCAGGCTGTGGATGCTGAATGTTATGGATTCAGACGGCGGAGGCGTGATAGGATGGCTGAAAAAACGCAAAAAAAAGCCGAAAAAACCTAAGCCGCCAAAGCCTGTCAAGGATAAAAAGAAGAAAAAAACAACTGTTGATGATGACGCATATCTGGATGATTTCGATTTTGATGTGGATGATGCGGATTTTGAAGAAACAGCAGTTGTTGATGTGAACAGCGATGCAGAGGTTTCCGAGAGCGTATCCGCAGAAGCTGAGACTCAGTCAGAAAATGACGGAAAATCGGAAAATACGGAAGTTGCTGTAATGGAAGATGAAGAAGAACTGCCCGATAATGACGATAAGCGCAGTCTTGGCGATTGGGCTGAACTTGGTATCGGGATATGGGAAAGCGCTCAGCGTCCGCTTCTGAAAATATTCAAAGGATTCCATTTCAAGGACTTGTACATCGATTTCGTCATTGCCGATGAGGATGCATATGACTGTGCCCTTAAATACGGCAAATACAGCGGAATGATATACAATATCATAGCATTTATGAGTACTCTTTTTACAGTAAGGCTCAAAACCGTTGATGTCGGATGCGGTTTCGGGCTCAAAAAGGGAAAATGGGACATTTCCTGCAAGGTCTTTTTCCGTGCAGGTACAGCGGTTATTGCAGGACTATGGTTCCTGATAACATATTTGACACGCACATTCATTCCTGACAAGATCAGGAAATTCAAAAGAAAAAAGCAGCCGCAAGGCAGAAGTGAGGTATAAATCATGAGTAAAGAAAAAACACCAATAAACGATCTTCTGGGGATATCTATCGAAAAAATCAAGGAAATGGCTGATGTTAATGCTATCATCGGCGAGCCTATAAAGCTGGGCGACGGCACTACTATCATCCCCGTTTCAAAGGTTTCATACGGCTTTGCTTCAGGCGGTTCCGATCTGCCTTCCAAGTACGATAAGGATCTTTTCGGAGGCGGCGCAGGTGCAGGAGTTTCCATCAAACCTGAGGGATTCCTCGTAATTTCGCCTGACGGTGCGGCTAAGATGGTCACAATGGAAGGCAAGACCGATCCGATCAGCAGTGCTATCGAAAACGTGCCGAATATCATCGACAAGGTAACAAATATCATGAACAAGCGCAAAAAAGGCGGTGAGACCGTTGACATCCTCGACGAGGACGGCTCTGTTTCGCTGAACTGACATATTTTCCATTCCCTCTGCATAACATTTTAAAAATGTAAAACGGAGGGATAGGATTGAAAAAAATCTTTATATCTGCATTGTCGGCGGTCACTGTTATGAGCGTGAGCGTTCCGTCTTGTGCGATTGCCGCAGAAAAGCCCGAAACATCGGCAAAAGCATCGGTGCTTATCTCAGCCGACACAGGTGAAATAATATGCTCGGAGAATTTCTCTGAAATGCTCCCGATGGCAAGCACGACCAAGATCATGACAACTCTGCTGTGCCTTGAAAGCGGCGGATTGTACGATGAATTCACCGTTGACAGCGATGCGATCCATGTGGAAGGCTCGTCAATGGGACTGGTGGACGGCGATATTGTCACAAAATATGCTCTTTGTGTGGGAATGCTCCTGCCGTCAGGCAATGATGCCGCTAATGCCACTGCTGTAAAGCTGGCAGGTTCGCAGGAGAAATTTGCTGAAATGATGAACGATAAAGCCGCTGAACTGGGGCTGTCTCACACTCATTTCGTCACTCCGTCAGGACTGGAAGGCGAGGGACATAAAAGCTCAGCTTACGATATGGCGATGCTTGCCCGTGAAGCCTTGAAAAATGAAGTTTTCCGCAGTATATGTTCATCTGAGTCGATGGCTGTTGAATTTGGCGATCCGCCGTATAAGCGATGGCTGAAAAATACCAATAAACTGTTGTCCATGTATGATGGAGTTTACGGTGTGAAAACCGGATTTACCGATGAAGCGGGGCGATGCCTTGTGAGCGCCTGTGAGCGTGACGGTATCGACCTGATATGTGTCACTCTCAACGACAGGAATGACTGGGATGACCATATGGCGCTTTATGATTTCGGCTTTGAAACGGCAAAAACAATGGATATTACCATTCCCGACAGCTATACCGCAAGGCTTGCAGGCTCGGATAAAACTTCGCTGAAACTGACAGCGGAAGCAGATTCACTGCCTGTGACGACACTTTCTGAGGATGGGAGCGAGTTTTCCTTTGAGGTGATCGCACCACCGTTCGTGTATGCGCCGGTTGCCGAAGGCGACGAGGTCGCTGAGCTTCGGCTGAACTACAAGGGCAGGGAAGTGGAGCGTATCCCGCTTTTTGCGGCTGAAAATGCAGAATACAGTACTGTTCCCGAAAAATCGGGGATATCATTAAAAAATATCATCGAAAAGCTCATCGGCAAGACCTGATGGGCGGAATTGGAGATAAAGTGGAAAAGATCAGAATACAGAAAATGATAGCCGACAGCGGAGTATGCTCCAGACGAAAGGCTGAGGAGCTTATCTCAAAGGGCAGGGTAAAGGTCAATGGTCACCTTGTCAAGCTGGGCGATAAATGCGGCTTCAAGGACCTGATTACAATTGACGGCGAAAGAATAGCTATTCCGAAGAAAAAGAGCTTCCGCTACATTATGATGAACAAGCCGAGAGGTTACGTTACAACCGTTTCCGACGAGCTTGACAGAAGATGTGTAATGGATCTGCTCGACGATGTTGAGGACAGAGTTTATCCCGTAGGAAGACTTGACAGAAATTCCGAGGGACTGCTCCTTTTCACCAATGACGGAGAATTCGCCAATAGTATCATGCATCCGAGCAGACATATCTCAAAGACCTATCGTGTAACTGTACGTCCTGATATCAATGACGAACAGCTTGTACAGCTTTCGGAGGGCGTTGAGATAGACGGCAAAAAAACTCTCCCTGCAACTGTTGTTGTAAAGGAAAAAGAGCAGGGCAGAGTGGTACTGCTCATCACTATCAAAGAGGGCAGAAACCGCCAGATACGTAAAATGTGCGAGGCTGTGGGACTGGAAGTTGCCCGTCTGCGCCGTACAAGCATCGGCCCTATAAAGCTGGGAATGCTCAAACCCGGCACATATCGTGATCTGACTGCCGAGGAACTTAGAGCTATCAGAAATGCCATCGGCAAGGAGAAATGATATGCTGGAGATTCAGGAGAAATTCAGTACAGACGGCTATGAACAGCTTGTATCAAAAGCAGGAAATGCCGAACTGCACATTACCGAAGCACTTGAAGGCGGTAATGTGACAGGATATATCGCATATGCCTATGGAAGTGATAAAACCGTTGTTTATGGATTTGATGACGGCGGTGACCTGCTTCTGTGTGACGGACTTGTGCGCTCGGTAATGTTCAAGAGTGCGCTGAAAGGAATTGAGCATATGCTTTTTGACATCGACGGCGGATTTGAGAATCTGGTGAAGCTGAAATTCCTCAAAGAGGGCAGCAAGCTCTGCTCAGACCTCAGCGGATTCATGAATTCCTGCCAGAGTTGTAAGCACAATTTTAAATAATTTTACTAATTAGGAAAGAAAGGAGCGCTTTGAAGTGCCAATCAGAATACCATCAGAGTTACCAGCATTCAAAACGCTTGGAGAAGAAAATATTTTCGTAATGTCAAAGGAAAGGGCTGAGCATCAGGACATCCGTCCGCTTAAAGTCATCATCCTCAACATTATGCCAAAGAAGATCGAAACAGAGAGCCAGCTTATGAGACTGCTCAGTAATACACCTTTGCAGGTGGATGTTGAACTGCTCCAGATGGCTTCTCATGTCTCAAAAAACACATCAAGCAATCATATGACTGCTTTCTATAAAACATTTGACGAGATAAAGGATAACCGCTATGACGGTATGATAATCACAGGTGCGCCTGTTGAGCTTCTCGAATATGAGGAAGTTGACTACTGGAAAGAGATATGCGAGATAATGGAATGGTCAAAGACTCACGTTTTCTCAACTATCTATATCTGCTGGGCAGCGCAGGCAGGTCTTTACTATCATTACGGCATCCCGAAATATCCTCTCAAACAGAAGATGTTCGGTATTTTCCCTCACAGGGCTGTTGTCAGCAATTGTCAGCTTCTCCGTGGATTTGACGATGTCTTCTATGTTCCTCATTCAAGAAATACTGAAGTCCGCCGTGAAGATATTGAGCGTATCCCACAGCTTGAGATACTGACAGTTTCAGAATTGGCAGGAGTTCATATCGTTGCAAATAAAAACGGCAGACAGTATTTCATCACAGGACATTCTGAGTATGACAGAGACACTATCGCCAACGAGTACAAGCGAGATGTGGACAAGGGTATCGATATACAGATACCTTACAATTATTTCCCCGATGACGACCCTAACAATGTTCCGCTGTTTTCGTGGAGATGCACCGCAAATCTCATGTTCTCGAACTGGCTCAATTACTGCGTTTATCAGAAAACTCCCTATAATCTGGACGAGCTTGAAGTCCGCAACTGGAACTGGGAAACAAGTCTTTAAAAGGAGAATCATATGGACGAGCTGAATAATAAGGGCTTTGACGGCGAAAATGGCACACCTTACGAAAATTCGGGAAAGAACAGGCTTGAAAAAGGCTTTGACAGTGAAAAAGGTACACCATATGAGCAGTGGGGCGGAGATCCTTTCGGAAACAACGATTTCAACAATGCCGAAAACAGTACACAGTCGCAGTTCGGAAATTCTCTGCCGCAGGGCGATTATCAGAATATCGGACAGCATGAGACTGAAAACGGTATGCCTGTAAAGCAGTTCAGAAATGCTGAGAATTATCAGCAATACCAGCCGCAGGGAGCGTATTACGGTGAGCCTAATGGATATCCGCAGACACAGCCTAAAAAGAATTCAGGGCTTGCCATTGCCGCACTTATCATTTCTTTGATAAATCTGCTGTTTTTCAGAAGTTTTCTCAGCTTTGTGTCAGTGCCGCTCTGCCTGATACTTGCAATAGTTTCGCTCGCTAAAAAGCACACAGGAAAAGGATTCGCCATTACAGCTATCGTTGTCTCGACGATCTCGCTTATGATATTCCTGTCAGCCGCCGCCGTTGTGGCAAGGATATACCCCGATTTCAAGTATTTTGCAGAAAATCAGCAACAGATAGTTGAGGATTATGAACGTGACGGTACAATACCTGAGCAGTTCAGCAAATATGAATCTCCACGTTTCGACAAGTACTGGAATGCAATGGGATATGACGATTTCAGCGGATTCTTCGGCTGGTTCATAAAAGAATATGAAAGAATGTCAGGGCAGACGTACAGCGGTACTACCACCGAAAAAACGACAAAACCCGACTATCCCATTACGGCATGAGGATTTTTACAGATGAAATAACTAAAAGCCACTTCTGCTTAAGGGGAGTACTCATATAGCAGGTTTATATG
>JAEDMD010000093.1 GCA_016303195.1 Oscillospiraceae bacterium
TTCCTCAGAAAGGTTTGCCCCCGATAATTACATATAAAGCTGCTATATGAGTACTGCCCTTATAGCAGTCCTTTTTAAATCCGATGGCATTAACGGCATCTCACAAAATTTGACTAATTCCCCGAAATATGTTATAATAGATATAATTAAGGAGGGATGCTCTGTGGAAGGTATCGTTGTTTTAGCTGTTATCGTTGTACTGGCACTGATACTCGGTGTAAAGCCTGTTATGCTCCTTGCTGCGGCTACCGCTCTGGTAGGGCTTTTCCTGCTGTTCATGGTGGTGTTTTTCTTTATCAGCTTTTTCGGTATGCTGTCCGCAAAACGCACCGAAGCTGAATTCACAAGGATCGGCAAGCGCTCACCTGAAGCAAGATTCAACCTCGCTTTCTATAAGATAGGCGATCAGGAGTATCCCAATATTTTTCCCGAAGAAGGTATCATGGAAAAAATGCTCTACAAGACCGACAGGAAATATTATGTCCGTGTACATAGAAAAGGCTACGTTTTCGACAGATTCGCTGTCATGACCTGCACTGTCGGTTTCATTGTCAGCATTTTAATAGTTTCGGCTGCGGTATTTGCGGCAGTCAATTTTTTATAAGGAGGTATAACGGATGGAGGAACATTCCTGCTCACACATGGATATCGCTGAAAAAGTCGCTAAGGTCACCCCCAATGAAGCTGTACTGTTTCAGGCGGCGGAGCTTCTGAAAATATTCGGCGATTCCACAAGAATACGAATAATATTCGTTCTCTGCCGAAGCGAACTCTGTGTCTGCGATATTGCTAAGCAGTTGAATATGACCCAGTCCGCTATCTCCCATCAGCTCAAAGTCCTTAAAGAAGCTCGTCTGGTCAGCACCCGCCGTGAGGGAAAAACTATTTTCTACTCTCTCTGCGACGAACACGTTAAAACTATCTTCTATCAGGCGATGGAACACGTAATGGAGTAATTATGCAATATTTTGATTTTCATACACACGCATTCACCGACAGCCTTGCCGAACGTGCAATTTCAGGGCTTGCCGATACAAGCGGCATAACACCTGCCACAAACGGCACTGTCAGCGGTCTCAGAGCTAAAATGGCAGAAAACGGCATCGAACGTGCAATGCTCCTGCCTGTGGCTACAAAACCTACTCAGCAGACCGTTATCAATAACTGGGCGGCTGAGATAATGGGCGACGGGCTTTATTGCTGTGGTTCTGTACATCCCGATGCCGAGGACGCTGTTCAGGAGGTTGAACGCATAAAGTCTCTGGGGCTTTATGGGGTGAAATTCCACTCGGAGTATCAGAAATTCTATCCCGATGATGAGAAAATGTTCCCCATTTACGAGAAGATAGCCGAACTCGGATTGCTTGCAGTATTTCACGGCGGATGGGATCCTTATGCAGACGGTGAAGTCCGTGCAACTCCGCAGCGCTTTGCGGCGCTTTGTGAGAAGTTTCCGCATATGACGGTTATCGCCGCTCATCTTGGCGGTATCATGCTGTGGGATGATGTGGAAAAACATCTCGCAGGCAGATTTGATGATCTCTATCTCGATGTGAGCGTTATTTCACGATATATCGACCGTGAACAGCTTTTGAGAATAATCCGCCAACAGGGAGCGGAAAAAATACTTTTCGGAAGCGACTGCCCGTGGGACGAGCCTGCTAACGAAATAGCAATGATAAATGAACTTCCTCTTTCAGCAGAGGAAAAAGAACTCATCTTCCACAAAAATGCTGAAAAACTGATAAGCTGATATTTCTTTTCGGGACGGTTTATGACCGTCCCTTTTATTTTCTGCCTCATTAATAATATCTTCACCTCATCGGGGCATAATATATCCGAGGTGAGATTATGAAACTTGAAACTTCCCTTTCACGGAGCATTGCCGAAATAAAGCGTATCTCAGGAAATTCCTCCGATGTTATGATAAATACTTTCGTCACGGGCGGGATACACTGTGCGCTGATATGCTGTGAAGGTATGGTCTCCGCATCGGTCATTACGGAGCTTATTTTTGAGCCTGTCACCGATATTCCGCCCAAAAAAGATTCCCATGAGCTTTTTCATTTCATCAGTGAGAATCTCCTGCTTTCTACTGACCGTCCGACCGTTCAGGACTATGATACCCTTTTCAGACTGATACATTCGGGATTCGCTGTACTCATCGCCGAAAACATCGGCTATGGGCTTGGATTCGGCGTTCAGGGCTATTCAGCAAGGAGCGTTCAGGAACCTTCGGGCGAAAGCAATGTCATGGGCGCACATGAGGGATTCACCGAGACTATCCGCACCAATATGTCGCAGATACGCAGACGGCTGAAAACTCCCGAACTGGTCATGGAACTGTCCTTCATCGGCAAACAAAGCCATACTGATATCTGTATCTGTTACATGAAAGACCGTGTGCCGAAAAAGCTGATGGACAGGATAAAATCGTCAATTGAGCGCAATGACCTTGAAGCCGTCCTCACAACAGGCTATCTCAGACCGTTTCTGGAGGACGGACGATTTGAGATATTCAACACCACCGGCACGACCGAACGTCCCGATGTTCTATGCTCGAAACTGATAGAGGGACGGGCGGCTGTCCTTGTGGACGGTATCCCCTACGCTATCGTCATTCCACGGCTGTTCTGCGAGAGTTTCCAGACTCTTGACGATTACGCTTACAAGCCCTACTATGCCGTTTTCATCCGCTGGCTGAAGTATGCGGCTTTTCTCATTGCTATGCTCCTTCCTGCGGTATATGCGGCGGTGGTGATGTATCATCCCGAACTTATGAACAGCACGCTGATGATGCTCCTTGTGTATGCCGAAAAGGAAGCGCCGCTGTCTATCCTTACCGAGTCGCTTTTTGTGCTGACGATGTACGAAATAATCCGTGAAGCAGGTGTGCGCCTGCCGAAACCGACAGGCGGTGCGGTGAGTATAATAAGCGGACTGATAATCGGCGATGCGGCGGTAAAATCGGGACTTGTCAGCACTCCCCTGCTGACTGTCACGGCTCTTGCAGTTCTCAGCGGACTTGTGATACCCGAACTGTCACCGCAGATAACTGTCCTGAGATTCGCTTTCCTTCTGGCAGGAGGTATCTTCGGACTTTTCGGCATAAGCCTGCTATCATGCGCCGTCCTTGCAAATATATGCGCCTCCGAGGATTACGGATTTCCCTTTACTGCGCCGTTTTCGCCGTTCACAGCTAAAGGCATGGGCGACACGGCTGTTCGTCGGGACATAAAAAAATTGCAGAGCCGTGGCTTCACAGTGGAGGAATACCATGAATAGCATCACAAGATCACAGCTTACAGCAATTCTGCTCATAACCGACATTTTCTCACTGATCTGCTTAAACGGCGGTATTTCCGCATGGACGATGGCAGGCTATGCAGTTGGTACGGCATTGCAGATGATAGTCATGCTTCTCCTTTCATCGGTCAGACTTCCGAAATGGCTCTCGCTGGCATATCTCATCTTTTTCGGGAGCATCCAGCTTAAAAGGCTGTGGAGTGCCTCCGATGTGACGTTCATCCCCTCGGAGGCTTCATCGGGAATTGGCGGAAAAGCAATGATGACCATTCTCATTGCGGCGGTCTGCCTTTATATCTCGTCAACAGGCATGAAAGCGGCGGCAAGGTCTGCTTCGATCGCAGCGGCAGTGGGAGTGCTTTTTCTGCTGACTGACCTGACAAGCGCACTCATTCACCCTGATTTCGCCAATATTTCAGCATCTTCCCACTGCGGGACTTTCAGCGGCGGACTTCTTCTCAGCATCACGGCAAGCGGACTCCCCGTTGCTTTTCTTACACTTCTTCCATTGGTGAAAAATGGCAGTATATCGGCAGTTCTGCAATATTATTCCGTTCGGATAACAGTATGCACCACACTTTTGCTGACCACATTGCTTGTTGCAGGCGGGATAATGGAAACTCTGGAATTTCCTGTAATTACGGCGGCACAGCTTTCACAGCCATTTTCCGCACAGCGTATAGACCCGCTGTTTCTCATGCTTTTTGCGGTATTCGGAGTATTTTCCCTGACTGCACAGGCAATGACAGCGGCATATCTGTTCAGAGAGATATTCCCACGTTTCCGAAAATGGCAGAGTACAGCGGTTATCGGAATGATACTTTCGGGAGCGGCGGCGGCTGTTATTTTTACGGGATGCACTTCATCGGGACTTGTCCATGACAAGCTGTATCTGCGTAGTATCGCCGTCAGCAACGATAAAGTGACTATGACTTTCTTCGCCGATGAAGAAAGCATCACTGTCGGCAGCGGTGAACTTCCGACGGCTGAGAAAATGGCTGAACTATGCAAAGGAAAACCCATTGTTACTGGATTTACTGAGATGATAGTTTTAGGCGACTGCGATGCACAGCAGGTTCTTGAGGAATTGCTGACCGAGTGGAAGGTCTCGCCATCCTGTATGGCGGTATACAGCGCCTCTCCCCATGACACGCTTACTGAGGGAAATGCGGAAATGCTTGAAGGAACGGTAAAAGAAGCGGAAAAACTGGGGATCGCAGGGAAATGCAAAATAACCGCAGTATTGAGCGAACTGATAAATAAAGGCCGATCGGAAACGGCTGAGATAAACCGAAACGGCTTTTTGAACAAAACTATCATACACAACAAAAGCGGCTGAAAACTCAGCCGCTTCTGTCTAATGAACACACCATATATATTAATAGATCTTCCAAAAATATTTAGCTGCCAATAAGCATATCAAGTGTTACAGGCAGTGTTTTGTATTCGCCAAGCAAATACTTTCTCAGTACCATTGCATCAGCCGATGTGATAACGCCATCCTTTAACATATCTGCACTGCTTATCTGGAGGTCATTCAGAAATGCTGTATCGTCTGCAAGATACTGATTTATAGTGATAAGGTCAAATGCGTTGATATCTGCGTCGCCGTCTATATCGCCTGACGACTTCGGAACTGTCTTATATCTTTCGGGAATTACCTGGTTGTCCAGCTTCTTATCTGTTGCCACAAAGAACTGTTCCCAGTAATATTTATATGCACTGTTCTGATCGTAAGAAACTGCAACTCCGATGTGAGTATACTCAGGGTTCATGATAGCTGCCCAGTGGCTCGGAGAATTTTTCCACTGATTGAATGTATCCTCAGCGTTGTCTGAGCCTGCTGCGATGTTCTCAGCCGCCCTTGTATACGGAACAAGTGAATCATCGAGAACCGAAATGAATGTAACTCTGCTTGCTTCGGGAATTTCATTAATTGCCTCGCTTCTTGCGATCGGGTCTGCGATAGTAGCCTTGATCTCCTTGATCCTCTCATCAGCTTCGATGTCAGCCTGACCGTCAGGACTCGGACGGTAGTGGCTGAATCTTGTCATACACTCTCTTGCACGTATATGAGAAAGATCGCAGAGATAAGGGACCATATAAAGCGGTTTCAATCCTGCCTCCTCTCGTGCTTCATTTACGAGGATTATAACTTCCTCTGCCATTGCCTTGAAGTCTTTGTTTTCTGCGCCTGCTCTGCCGAAAAATCCAGATGTAAAAAATACTGTTACAAGGAATGCACCTGCAACGGCAGCAAGCCGAGCGCTCATTTGTTTCAGCTTACTCATAAAAACACCCCCTGAAAAAATATAACATTTTGTTGATTATATTCTATCACATATTATCAGAAAAATAAAGAGGTATTTGTTACTTTTGGCGAATCTGCTTATCAAATTCTATATTTCGCACAATAAACAGTTTACACGATGTATAATCAAATTTTCATTATCCTCTTTATTATCAAAATGCCACTGAAATTATTGCAGAATTTTGAACGTCATTTCAAAACAAATTCAAAAACAGATTGTTAATCCATAAATACATATACTTATTTCCAAGTGTTGCCGAAACAAATATGACATTTACATTATAGCATAAACTAACTTTATAAAAATACACTTTACGACAGTCGATCAATGCCTTTGTGCAGATTGTATAATCTGGCACAAACAAAAAGCGGATTTACCGTATCCAAAAAAGCATTTTTCCATGTAAAACCGTTACTTTTCACAAATTTATCCTTTCCACATAAGGCGTTATTGATTTTTTATCGCTGAAATGCTATAATAGAAGTACTGAATTCATTGTTTTTTAAAAAATATACCATTAAGACAACTTACAGTGGAGTGATAATATATGAATATTGTAAAGTGTCCTAAAAACCACGTTTACGATTCTGATAAAAACGACTCCTGCCCTATCTGCCAGAAAGAAGCTGTAAACAGTACATCAGCCCCTTCTGCGCCTAAAAAAGCAAGAGTAGTCAGAGTCAGAGCCGTAAAAGCGAATAAACCGAAGGAAGCATCGACATCTGCCGAGGCTAAGCCTGTCGATGCTGTTAAGGATAAGCCAGAAAAAGCCGAGACTAAGCCTGTCGATGCTGTTAAGGATAAGCCAGAAAAAGCTGATAACAAGCCTGTTGATGCTGTAAAGGATAAGCCAGAAAAAGCCGAGACTAAGCCTGTCGATGCTGTTAAGGATAAGCCAGAAAAAGCCGAGAGCAAGCCTGTCGATGCTGTTAAGGATAAGCCAGAAAAAGCCGAGACTAAGCCTGCACAGGAAGAAGAACCTGTCATGGCAGAGATCAGCCCTGATGAGGCTAAAAATGAACCTCTCAAGGAAGTCGGCAAAGCTCCCGAACCTATCATGGATGTGCTGAAAGACGATGAAAATGCCAAGCAGAACCACGGCAATTCCAGAAAAAATAAGAAAAACAAGAAGAATAAGAAGAATAAAAAGCAGACTGAACATAAAAATGAGCAGAAGATCAGCATAGACGCTCTCGCTTTCGAGCCCATCACTGCCGAAGCCGTTATGAATACCATTGCGGCAAATGTTCCTGCAATGGAGCCTCTTTCTATTGAAGAACTGCGAAGCACCAACAAGAGAATAGACCCAAGACTTGCCGAACTCCAGAAAGAGGAAATGAAATTCGGTCCTGAGGCAAAGGCATTCCGCACTCCTCAGACTTCTATGATCCCTGAGATCAGCAAATCCGAGCCTGTTCTGAATATTCCGAAGCCGCAGGCCAAGAAACCCGAACCTGTTCCGACTGCTCCGAAGCCGCAGGCCAAGAAGCCCGAACCCGTTCCGACTGCTCCAAAGCCGCAGGCCAAGAAGCCCGAACCTGTTCCGACTGCTCCGAATCCCGCTGTCAACAAGCCCGTCGCTCCACCACCTGCTTCACCAACTGTCAGACCTTCCGCTTCACCAACTGTCCGTCCGCCCGTTTCACCAACAATACAGCCATCCGCCTCACCTACTGTAAGACCGCCTGTTTCGCCTACTATCCAGCCTGTAAGACCGCCAATGGGAACGCCTACATTCTT
>JAEDMD010000094.1 GCA_016303195.1 Oscillospiraceae bacterium
CAATTCTTTTTTTATTTGTTGCACTTCATATTATAATCTACCCACATCCCTTTGGCAGGTGGGGGTAAGGGGGAGGGCAGCGCCCTCCCTAAGAAGTAGAACGGCGAGCGCAGCTACGCTGTTCGGCTGTTCCGAAAAAAGTAACGGTCAAGCCGATGAGAGTGACCTTCACTAAATCCGACTTGACCGTTTGTTGCATTTACCAGTCCGTCAGTCTACACCTCTCCGGACTCTGGTGATGTGCGCCTTCGGCGCTTTTTTTATTTCCCAAAATCATTAACATCAACGTCCAATGGAGCGTCGATCTCATCAGATACATACTTACCGTTTTTCTTGCGCTGTTTTACACATTCGGTCAGCAGATACTCTATCTGACCGTTGACCGAACGGAAGTCGTCCTCCGCCCATGCGGCGATATCGTTATACAGCTTTTCCGATAATCTGAGCGGAACTTGTTTTTTTGCCGCCATATCAATAGAGACTTCCTGAGTTTACGATTGGCTGAGCATCGTGGTTTCCGCAGAGAACAACGAGCAGATTTGAGACCATAGCCGCCTTGCGCTCCTCGTCAAGCTCAACAACGTTGTTTTCGTTAAGTCTTTCAAGAGCCATTTCGACCATTCCTACTGCGCCGTCAACGATCATTTTTCTTGCGTCGATGATAGCGGATGCCTGCTGTCTCTGGAGCATAACTGCGGCAATTTCAGGAGCGTATGCAAGGTAAGTTATACGTGCTTCAATTATTTCAAGACCTGCATTCTGAACCTTTGCCTGAATCTCGTCACGGATACGTGCGGCAACAACTTCGCTTGAACCACGGAGGCTACCCTCATCAGCGATACCATCGCCTGTTGTGTCAACGTTTGGAGCAACGTCATAAGGGTAAAGGCGAACGATATTTCTCAGAGCAGTGTCGCACTGGAGGGAGAGGTATTCCTTGTAGTTGTCAACATCGAAAACAGCCTTAGCAGTATCAGTAACTTTCCAGATAACAGCGATACCAATTTCAACAGGATTACCGAGACAATCGTTTATCTTCTGGCGGTTATTGTTGAGTGTCATAATTTTAAGTGATATCTTCTTTGAGGGGAGAGCGACATTTGCCTGAGCGTGTACAGCTCCTGCCTGAAGTGAAGCAAGAGGAGAATCGCCCACATCACCGCTCTGACGGAGTTTTGTTGAAGCGGCAGGGTTAACGGCGGTGCAGAACGGATTTACCCAATAGAAACCGTCACCTTTGAGAGTTCCCTTGTACTTGCCGAAAAGAGTGAGTACAAGAGCTTCCTGCGGCTTTAATATTTTAAGACCGAGGTAAGGGATCCAGCCGATACAGAGCCATATTACTCCGAGAACGCCAAGCAGAGGCATTCCGTCTGAGAAACCGATCACTGTTATCGGGAGTGCGGCGATGTAGAGAAGTGTGATGAGCAGCAGAGCGGCTGCTCCGTTTTTTCTTGTTGATAAAATTTTTTCTTTCATGGTAGTATTTCCTTTCGTGTTATTTTGGTGTATGTATTTGATATCATTATGATATCATAAAAATATTGTTTTGTCAAGAGCTTTTTCAAAAATTTCTGAAAAATATTTGTAAACCATTGACTTTTCATGAAAACAGCGTTATAATACTATTATATTGTAAGCATTGACGGGAATGACTGTATGAGCGATACCTCAGAGAGAAAGCGGATGGTGTGAGCTTTCGTATCACAGACAGGTGCTACCCCTGAGCTTCTCTGCGAAAGCGGAGCGTATTTCTGCGTTAAGGATAGCCGAGGAAAGGGGAGTTCCCCTTTTGAATTTGGGTGGTACCACGAGAGTCTTCGTCCCATTTATGGCGGCGGAGGCTTTTTTATTAATGCGTAATGCTTAATTCGTAATGCGTAATCAGCTATGTGACACTATAATAATTACGCATTGAAAATAAGTGCCGTTAGCTCAGTTGGTAGAGCAGTGAAAATCCCGTCTTGTATTAAGACGGTAACAGCAATCCTTGCTTTTAACACACAGGCCGCAGGTTCGATCCCTGCACGGCGCACCACCGCCGAGCGGGCGGGCGCAGTTCACGCTGCCGCTCACAAGCTCGCTTACGGAAAGTCAATCAAATTTTAAATGTACCGTTAGTTCAGTGTCAGAACGCCGATGCCAATAGTCCGTCTTGTATAAGACGGTTACAGCATTTGTGGATTCCATGTCGGAGGTCACAGGTTCAATTCCTGTACGGTACACCGAGTCCGATTTAATTTGTAATGCCGGATGGATAATTTTTGATAATAGTATCAGCTGAGCTGAAAACAATAATTACGCATTACGCATTACGAATTACGAATTAATTAAAAGGAGATTTTATTATGCAGTGGACAGGTCTTAACGATCTACGTGAAAAGTATTTATCATTCTTCGAGAGCAAGAACCATACCCGTATGGCAAGCGCTTCTCTCGTTCCTCAGGGCGACAAGAGCCTTCTTCTTATCAATTCAGGTATGGCACCTCTGAAGAAGTTTTTCCTCGGACAGGCTACTCCTCCCAACAAGAGAGTAACTACCTGCCAGAAGTGCATCCGTACTCCCGATATCGAGAGCGTTGGTAAAACAGCAAGACATGGTACATATTTTGAAATGCTGGGCAACTTCTCATTCGGCGATTACTTCAAGACTGAGGCTATCGAGTGGGCATGGGAGTTCCTCACAAAGACACTGGAAATACCCGCAGAAAAACTGTGGATAACTATATTTGAAAGCGATGATGAGGCTGAGCAGATATGGGAGAACCACATCGGCATTCCTCATGACAGAATAATCCGTCTCGGCAAGAAGGACAACTTCTGGGAACACGGTTCAGGTCCATGCGGTCCATGTTCCGAGATACACTTCGACCGTGGCGAGGCTTACGGCCCGTTCGAGAACTTCGAGCAGGCAAGCGACTGCGACCGTGTTATCGAGATCTGGAATCTGGTATTCAGCCAGTTCGACAGCGACGGAAACGGCCACTATGAAGAAATGAAGAACAAGAATATTGATACAGGTATGGGTCTGGAGAGACTTGCTTGTGTTATGCAGGGCGTTGACAATATCTTTGAAGTTGACACTGTTCAGAACATCATGAAGCACATCTCAAAGATCGCAGGCGTTGAGTACAAGAAGGACGCTAAGACAGACGTTTCTCTCCGTGTTATCACCGATCACATCAGAAGCACAACTCTTATGGTCGGCGACGGAATCCTCCCGTCAAATGAGGGCAGAGGCTATGTTCTCCGCCGTCTGCTGAGAAGAGCCGCTCGTCACGGCAGACTCTTAGGTGTAAAGAGACCTTTCCTTACAGAGGTATGCGATACCGTTATCAATGAGAATAAGGGCGCTTATCCTGAGCTTGACGAAAAGCGTGATTACATCAAGAAGATCATCGGCGTTGAGGAAGAAGCATTCGCTAAGACCATCGACAAGGGTACAGAGCTTCTTACAGGCTTTACAGATGCTCTAAAAGCTGAGGGCAAGACTGTTCTCTCAGGTGATGACGCATTCAAGCTGTCGGATACTTACGGCTTCCCGATAGACCTTACAGTTGAAATGTGTGAGGAAATGGGACTTACTGTTGACCGTGACCGTTTCACCGAGCTTGCAAAGGAGCAGAGAGCAAGAGCAAAGGCTGACCATCTTGCAAAGGCAGGTTCATCATGGGCTGACAACAGCATCAAGATCGACGCTCCTGCAACTGTTTTCACAGGCTATACAGATTTTGAAGCAGAGAATGCATCTGTTCTTGCTATCTATAAGGACGGTCAGGAAGTTGAACAGGCATCAGAGGGCGAAGATGTTGTTATCGTTCTCGACAAAACACCTTTCTATGCTGAGAGCGGCGGACAGGTCGGCGATACAGGTATTATCGCAAACGGCGGAAATACAGCTTCTGTTGCAGATACTATCAAATCTGAGGGACACTTCCTCCACATCGCATCTATCGAGCAGGGAATCATCCGCAAGGGCGACAATGTTACTGCACAGATCGAGAAAGACCGCAGAAAGGCTATTATGAGAAATCATACTTCTGCACATCTTCTCCAGAACGCACTCAGAAAGGTGCTGGGAGATCACGTTCATCAGGCAGGTCAGCTCGTTAACGAAAAGGCTTGCCGTTTCGACTTCAACCATTTCAGCGCTATGACTGACGAGGAGATCGCAAAGGTTGAGGAGATCGTAAACAGCGAGATCATGGCTGCTATCCCTGTAACAATGCAGGAAATGCCTATCGACGAAGCAAGAAAGCTGGGCGCTATGGCTCTGTTCGGCGAGAAATACGGCGATACTGTAAGAGTTGTAACAGCAGGCGATTCTGTTGAATTCTGCGGCGGTACACATATTTCCAATACCGCTCAGATAGGTCTGTTCAAGATCGTTTCAGAAAGCTCCGTTGCCGCAGGTGTAAGACGTATCGAGGCTGTAACAGGTACAGGTGTGCTTGATCTTCTCAACGAATTCAAGGAGACTATCGCTAAGTCGGCAAAGGCTATCAAGCTGGCTAATGTGAACGAACTTCCTGAGAAGTGTGCCGCTCTGTTTGCTGAGTCAAAGGAAAAAGACAAGAAGCTGGAAAGCCTCAATCAGCAGATGGCTAACGCAAAGACGGCCGCTCTGTTCGACAATGCAAGGGAAATTGACGGTATCAAGCTGGTATCTGCACGTATGGACGGAACAGCTCCCGATGCTCTCAGAAAGCTGGGCGACAGTGTAAAGGACAAGGACGAAGCTATCATCGCACTGTTTGCGGCTGTAAACGGCGAAAAGGGCACATTCTACTGTGTATGCACAAAGGATGCTGTTGCTAAGGGCGGAAACGCAGGCAAGATCGTTCGTGAAGTTTCAGCCGTAACAGGCGGTAAGGGCGGCGGAAAGCCCGACGGCGCTATGGCAGGTGCAGGAGATATCACAAAGATAGACGAAGCACTGGCTAAGTTTGAAGATATCGTATCAGGAACAATTAAGTAAAAAGCCGTCAGCCTTTAGTCGGCAATAATGTAATATTATCCTGTGAGGTAATTATTATGCAGTATTACCTGAGTCTGTTTTTTACCGCAATAATGAAATGCATATAAGACCTTCATGGGAAAATACTTCCAAAAAATGCAAAGGAGAAAAAATATGGACTGCTTATTCTGCAAGATAATCGACGGAGAAATACCAAGCACAAAGGTATATGAGGACGAGTATGTTTACGCATTCAAGGACATCGCTCCTATCGCACCGATGCACATTCTCATCATACCAAAGGCACACATCGCAAGTGCAAATGACATAACATCCGAAAATTCCGTAATGGTATCAAAGGTTTTCGAGGCGGCAGGAAAGATCGCAAAGGAACAGGGCTATGAAAGCTACCGCATTATCAACAACTGCGGTGATGATGCAGGTCAGACTGTAAAGCACCTCCACTTCCACCTTCTCGGCGGTGTAAAAATGGGCTGGGGCCCTGAGTCACTGGGCAAGACAGAATAAGGAGGAAACATGGCAAATACCTATAAAATGACCATTGCAGGTCTTGAAAGAGAGCTTCCTATCTGCCCTGTCAGCGATAAACTGGATATTGCGGCATTTGTAATGTTTTCCGATGTTGAGGTAACAGTTGCATCCGCAGCCGAACTTCTGAAAAAGTGCCCCGATTTCGACATCATCCTCACCGCTGAATCAAAGGGAATACCGCTTGCTTTTGAAATGGCAAGACAGAGCGGAAAAAGCTATGTTGTAGCAAGAAAATCCATAAAGCTGTACATGAGCGAGCCTGTTGAAGTTGAGGTAAAATCCATCACCACGGCAAATGTGCAGAAACTATATCTTGCCGCTGAAAAGGCTGAACTGCTCAGAGGAAAGAAAGTGCTTATTGTTGATGATGTTATCAGCACAGGTGAATCACTGAAAGCCCTTGAAACTCTGACACAGGCGGCAGGCGGCAATATAGCGGCAGAAGCGGCAGTTCTCGCAGAGGGTGACGCAGCCGACAGAGACGATATTATCTTCCTTGAGAAATTACCGCTCTTTTTTAAATAAGGTCAAATAAGATGAAGCGAAAAATGATCGGAGCGGCAGCAGCATATATGTCGGGATCGTTTTTCGCTTATTTCTTTTACGATGCGATATTATTGCCGATACTAATTGGGACAGTCAGCATCGGGCTGTATTTCGGCAAAAAGCACAAATGGACGAAAAATGATGGGATACTGCTTTCAGTGGCGTTTACCATAGGTATAGCTGTTTACTCAGCGTATACGGCATATGCTTACAGACCTGTGGTTTCATTTGACGGAAAATTCGGAACATTCAGCGGAGAAGTCACGGAAATCACCAATTATGAAAATGATCGGGCAGGATATGTTCTCAAAGGCAGGATAAACGGCGATACAAAGGCGAAGATCACATATTACGGCGCTGACCTTTCTGCGGAATACGGCGATATTGTCGATATCGGAGAATGCAGATTTGCCGTTCCTGAGAGTGATTATCTCTTTGACAGTGAAAATTACTACAAGTCTGAGGGAATATTTCTTACAGCCGCATCAGCCGAGGAAGTTTCCATCGTTCACACCGATTCAAGGCCCATAAGGAATAAAGCGGCTGAGTTCCGTGAAACCATGACAGAACGGCTGAAAGAGAAGTCCGACGAAACTACTGGCGCTTTTCTGTCAGCAATGCTTTTCGGTGAAAAACGTCAGCTTGACGGCAGAGTGAAAACTGCACTTTACCGCAGTGGGATCGGACATATACTGGCAGTTTCAGGACTTCATGTGTCCATAATCGCAATGCTTTTCATGTCACTGCTGAAAGGGCTGAACGTGAACAGATTCGTCTCATATATCCTCATGAACGCTGTGCTGATATTGTTCGTGGTCATGGCTGATTCACCGATCTCCGCCATCCGTTCAACGATAATGATGGATTTTTTCTATGCGGCAGGTTTGTTCCGACGGCAGAACGATTCACTGAATTCACTGTCGGCGGCATCGCTTGTACTGTCTCTCTCAAATCCCTATGTCATCGTTAACGCAGGTTTTCTTCTGTCAGTTTCGGGAACATTCGGTATCGCTGTATTTGCACCGTTCATGACTAAAAATATGAAATACAGAACAGTTCCGCAGATTATCGTAAAAGACCTGTTTATGGCACTTTTCACGGCGTTATCGGTGCTTCCGTTCTGTGTGCTGTTTTTCAGCGAAGCATCGGTGATATCGCCTTTGAGCAATGTTCTGCTCGTTCCGCTGTGTACAGCCGCCATGATAAACGGAGTTATATTTGTGCTGACAGGCGGGATTTTACCAATACTTTTCCCTGCGAGAGTTCTT
>JAEDMD010000095.1 GCA_016303195.1 Oscillospiraceae bacterium
CCCCTGACAAAGTAGTAAAGCAAGCGCAGCGATGCTTTACGGTCGTTTCTCAATAACTATGTCTTACCACAAAAAAGTAAATGCTGTTGCCCTGGTGCATCAGCAGAAGCCGTTGACAATGCTATGAAGATACAGACGGCATCTGGATGTTATGTCCAAAGAAACATATTGATAATATCATGAATTATATAAAGGAGTAAGGATAAATGTATTTATACAATTCACTTTCACACAAAAAAGAAGAATTCATTCCTCATGAGGAGGGCAAGGTAAGTATGTACACCTGCGGTCCGACTGTGTATCATTATGCACACATCGGCAACCTGCGAAGCTACATCATGGAGGATATCCTCGAAAAATACCTGCGTTTCGTTGGTTATGACGTTAAGCGTGTAATGAATATCACCGATGTGGGACACCTCACAAGTGACGGCGATACAGGCGACGATAAAATGCTCAAAGGCGCTAAGCGTGAACATAAAACTGTCATGGAGATAGCTAAATTCTATACCGACGCTTTCTTCGATGACTGCAAGAAGCTGAACATCAAAACTCCGGATGTTGTTGTTCCTGCAACTACTTATATCGACGAGTTCATCCGTGTTATCAGTTCTCTCATGGACAAGGGCTACGCTTATGAAGCAGGCGGAAACATCTATTTCGACACTTCAAAGCTGGACAAATACTACGTGTTCAATGACTTCAATGAGGATGACCTTGCTGTCGGTGTCCGTGACGGCGTTGAGGCTGACGAGAACAAGCGCAATAAAGCCGATTTCGTACTGTGGTTCACTAAGTCAAAGTTTGACGATCAGGAACTTAAATGGGATTCTCCGTGGGGTGTGGGCTACCCCGGATGGCACATCGAATGCTCATGCATCAGCATGAAGAATCTGGGCGAATACCTCGATATCCACTGCGGAGGCATCGACAACGCATTCCCTCACCATACCAACGAAATAGCTCAGTCTGAGGCTTATCTCGGTCACAAGTGGTGCAATTACTGGTTCCACATCCTCCACCTCAATACCGATGACGGAAAAATGAGCAAGTCAAAGGGCGAATTCCTGACTGTTTCGCTCCTCGAAGAAAAGGGCTATCTGCCTGTTATCTATCGTTTCTTCTGCCTCCAGTCACATTACAGAAAGTCTCTGGTTTTCTCATGGGATAACCTTGACAATGCTAAAACCGCCTACAACAAGCTCATTGAGAAGATCGCTCCGCTCACTCAGGGATCCGCAGAAGATATCGACAAGGCTGAATATGACCGTCTCATGCAGGCTTTCAGAGATGCTCTCGACAGCGATGTCAATACCGCTATGGGTATCACTGTGCTGTACGACGTTCTCAAATCAAAGGCTAACGCATCCACAAAGCTGGCTCTTATCGGCGAATTCGACAAAGTCCTCGGCTGTGACCTTATTGAAAATGCCAAGAAACTCCTTGAAGAATCCGCAAAGGCTTCCGCTGACATCCCTGCTGAGGTAATGGAACTTGTTGAACAGCGCAAGGAAGCAAGAAAAGCTAAGGATTTCGCCCTCGCAGACGAACTCCGTGACAAGATAACCGCTCTCGGCTATGAAGTCAAGGAGACCCGTCAGGGAACTGAAATAACTAAAATTCAGTAAGAACTTGTCTTCACAAGTATGATTAGTGGATTTTCGAGCAAGATTTTGTTGATGGCAAGGCAAAATCATGCAGGGATACTTTTGCATTTCAAATGATTTTAACGCAGTCAGCGGCAAAATTTGCCGAAAAGCCACCAATATATCTTGTGAAGACAAGTTCTAAGAATATTTGCAGGGGCGGATAATATCCGCCCCATGAATATGAATGTATAAATAATTATGGCTGATCGAAAGCAGACTCAGCTCGGAACGGAGAAATGCCCAATGGCAAGAATCTACCCCCTTTTCAGCTCCAGTAAGGGAAATTCTACATTCATCGGAACTGAAAAAGGCGGAATACTCATAGACTGCGGTGTCAGCTTCAAAAGGCTGTCTGCCGCTCTCAATATCAACAATATACCGCTGTCGGCTGTGCAGGCTGTATTCATCACTCATGAACATTCTGACCATGTGTCAGGTCTGAAAATGCTCACTAAAAAAACAGGCATCCCTGTTTACGGTCAGAAGCGCACCTTGCAGAGACTTTGCGACAATGACAAAATTTCGCCCGAATCCCCTGTTATAGATATGTCAAACGTGACTATCCCCTGTGCAGGTTCAGAGGTCAGATGCTTCAATACCCCTCATGATACCATACAGAGCTGTGGCTACAAAATACATACCGAAGATGATAAATTCTGCGCTGTATGCACCGATTTAGGCCATATCACCGAGGAAGTCGATAAAGCTCTCACAGGCTGTCGGCTGGTTCTCCTTGAAGCGAATTATGATGACTTTATGCTCCGTACAGGCCCTTATCCGCTTCATCTCAAAGAGAGGATACTTTCCCCTAACGGCCATCTCTCCAACGATGACTGCGGCGCTCAGGCAAGAAAACTCATCGAAAACGGCACTACCCATCTCATCCTCGGACATCTCAGTCAGGACAACAATCAGCCGTATATCGCTGACAAGACTGTCGCCGCCTGCCTTTCGGACATGGAGCGTGGAAAAGATTATCTCATGGGTGTTGCACCTGTGGAAACTCAGGGAGGAGCTGTGATTTTCTGATGAATATTGAACTTATCGTTATCGGCAAGCTGAAAGAGGACTACCTCAGAAACGCCTGTTCGGAATATATCAAGCGTCTCGGCCGCTACTGCACATTCACACTTCATGAACTGGATGAGTACAAGCTCAGCGATAACCCGTCCGAAAAGGAAATTTCTGCCGCTCTTGCCAAGGAAGCCGAGCAGATAAAACGCTACGCAAAAGGGCTGATAATCCCCATGTGCATCGAGGGGAAACAGCTCTCAAGCCCCGAACTTTCGGATAAAATCACTGATGCAGGTGTGAACGGTCAAAGCACCGTGACTTTCATCATCGGCAGTTCATTCGGACTCGCTCCCGAAATAAAGGCTATGGGCGATATCAAGCTGTCAATGTCGAAAATGACTTTCCCCCACCAGCTTGCCCGTGTGATGCTCCTTGAACAGATATACCGTGCTTTCCAGATATCAACAGGCGGAAAATATCACAAGTGAGCGAAAAATAAATTTTTCATTGATTCAGAAAGGATATATGTATGAAGGGTAACAAAAACGCTGTCAGGATGGTACTCATATTTACGCTTATTATGGGTATCATGACTCTTATGGTAATGCTCAGCTCAAACGCTAAGCAGAACAACAGCAGTTACATCACCGTAGACCCGACCACTATGAAACTGGTCCAGCTCGATCCGCCGAAAGAGGGCGACCCCATCGCTATCGTCGATACTACCCTCGGAGAATTCAGATTCGTGCTGTATCCTCAGTATTCCCCGAACGCTGTGAAGAATTTCACCGATCTGGCTGAAAGCGGCTATTATAACGGCACTTACGTTTTCGATTCCGTCAGCGGCGCTTATTCCTCCGCAGGCGCTCCAAATAAGGACGGCTCTGTCAATGATACATCCCACGAAGCCGTTGAACGTGAACTTCATGAGAATCTCTGGCCTTTCAAGGGCGCTGTATGCTCCATGACCACTTCCGTTGACCGTGGTGTCAAGGAATTTCTTTTCGGCGGCGGCAAATACTTCAACGGAAGCCGATTCACCATCGTCAATACCATCGAATTCGATGAACAGATGAAAGACGATATACGTGAAGTTTCCGAAAGCAAGGAGCTTGGCGAGGCATTCATCAAAAAAGGCGGAATCCCGAATTTCTCTCAGCAAATGACTGTCATCGGTCAGACCTATGAGGGTATGGACGTTGTGGAAAAGCTGGCTTCCCTCGAAACCTCCGATAAAGGCTCATATAGTACACCTAAAGAGGATATTCTGATAAACTCCGTTGAAATCGCTGTATACGCAGAAAATGACGAGCAGTCAGAAAAATAATTTTGTGCATTTGTTGCGGCATTTTAGCGGAATTGTGTTCATTTTTTTCATTTTCTTTGCTTTAATGTGACAAATTTATGCGGAAACTATTTACAAATGATTAATAATGATGTATAATATATAGGCAAGAATTATAAATCAGGGTTTTTGTATCATAATAATATGGGACGATGCGCCCATAAAGGAGTATGATGTATGTATAAAAAAGCACTGGCGTTTATAATGTGTATCGCTGCTGCAGCTGCCTGCATGACTTCATGCGGCAATGTTTCTCAGAATGGCGAAGGCAGTTCTTCTTCCTCCGCTGTCACTTCCGAAACGGAAAGCGTTGAGATCGCTAATTTCACCGCTCCCAAAGAAGGCGACACTATCATTATAATGAATATCAAGGACTACGGCGAAGTTAAATTCCGCCTTTTCTCTGAGTATGCAGAAAAAGGATGCGAAAACTTCATCGAGCTTGCAAAGAAAGGCTACTATGACGGCCTTACTTTCCATCGTGTCATCAAGGATTTCATGATACAGGGCGGCGACCCCAACGGAAACGGTACAGGCGGTGAGTCTGTATGGGGAGGCAAATTCGACGGAGGCACAGATCCGCACCTTATCCATGCGGCTGGCGCTCTCGCTTACGCTAACAGCGGTTCTACTGCTACCGATGGCAGCCAGTTCTACGTTGTAACAGGTGAAGTTTATTCCGAGGATGAACTTGCCGCTCTCGAAGGCAACGGCTATACTTTCACCGAACAGCAGAAAAAGATCTATTCCACAGCAGGCGGTGCGCCATGGCTGGATGGCAGTTATACCGTTTTCGGTCAGGTCATCGACGGTCTGGATGTTATATTCAAAGTGCAGGAAACTGCAACAGGCGCTAATGATATGCCTGAAAATGATATCATTATCGAGTCCGTAAAGGTCGGCGAATACAAGGGCGAGGAAATTCGCTGGTATATCTCCGATTATGATTACGAACCCGCTACCGAGGCTGAAACTGAGGCAACTACTCAGCAGCAGAATGTTGAAGCTGCCAACTTTACCGCTCCAAAGGAAGGCGAAACTATCGTCACCATGAAGCTGGAAGGCTACGATCAGCCCGTTAAATTCAAGTTATTCCCTGAGTATGCCGAAAAGGGCGTTGAGAACTTCATAGAGCTTGCCAAGAGCGGCTACTATAACGGTCTCACCTTCCATCGTGTCATCAAAGATTTCATGATACAGAGCGGAGATCCCGAAGGCAACGGTATGGGCGGCGAATCCACATGGGGCGGCTCATTCGACGGCGGCACAGACCCGCACCTCATCCATGCGGCTGGTGCTCTCGCTTACGCTAACAGCGGTTCTACCGCTACCAACGGAAGCCAGTTCTACATCGTTACAGGTGAGGTCTACTCAGACTCAGAGATCGACGAGCTTCAGAGCTATGGCTACGGTCTCTCAGATTCACAGATAGATATATATTCCACAGCAGGCGGAGTTCCGTGGCTGGACGGCGGTTATACCGTTTTCGGTCAGGTATTCGACGGTCTTGACGTTGTATTCGATATTTCTAAGGTCGATACCGACGACAATGACAAGCCTACCAAGGATGTTATTATAGAAACCATGACAGTTGAGGAGTACAGCGGCGAGCCTGTACGCTTCTACATCACAGATTATGACGGAACTGCTGCTTCTGAAACAGATACGGACGCAGAGGAAAGTTCCGACACTCAGAACGAGGAAGAAACTTCTTCCGACGAGGAGACAACAACAGAGGAAACAAGCACTGATCCTGAACAGGAAACTACAACAGCTGAATAACACAGCAAGAGAATCAGCACTATTTGTGCCAATATCCCGTGATAAGCACGGTGAACAAAAGAAAGTATTTCAGGCCAGAAAAAAGATAACACGCCTGACATTTTAAGGAGAGAAATCATTTGGATAAGTTTGTTATCAGAGGCGGACGCCGCCTCACAGGTGAAGTCATCATCAGCGGTGCTAAAAATGCCGCAGTTGCTATTCTTCCTGCAGTTATCCTTTCGGATGAACCCTGCATAATCGAAAATGTTCCGTCTATCAGCGATGTTACCATCAGTCTCCGCATCCTCAAGGAAATGGGCGCTGAAGTGACTTGCGTGGGCCATGATGCTTACAGGATAGACCCTACAACTATTGACAAATTCTGTGTCCCCTACGAGACAGCCCGTAAAATGAGAGCTTCTTACTACTTCCTCGGCGCTCTGCTGGGTAAGTTCCACAAGGCAAGAGTTTCCATGCCCGGCGGATGTCCATTGGGCGACAGACCTATCGACCAGCACCTCAAGGCTTTCTGTGCCCTCGGCGCTCAGTATACACTCAGTCAGGGTATGGTCGATCTTACTGCCGACAGCCTTCATGGCAACCAGATCTTCTTCGATGTTGTCACTGTCGGCGCTACTATGAACGCTATGCTCGCTGCTGTAAAGGCAGAGGGTCTCACAGTTATCGAGAATGCGGCTAAAGAGCCTCATATCGTTGATCTTGCAAACTTCCTCAATTCCATGGGTGCAAACATCATGGGCGCAGGTACAGACGTTATCAAGATCAGAGGCGTTGAGCATCTCCACGGCACTACCTATTCCGTTATCCCCGACCAGATCGAGGCAGGAACTTTCATGGTTGCCATTGCCGCAACAAAGGGCGATGCCATCATCAAGAACGTCATCCCCAAGCACCTTGAATCCATCACTAAGAAGCTGGAGAAGATCGGTGTCAACATCGAGCAGTACGACGACAGCGTAAGAGTATGGGTAGACGGCCCACTGGTCAAGACCAATGTCAAGACCGCTCCGCATCCCGGTTTCCCGACCGATATGCAGTCTCAGATCGCTACACTTCTCACATTGGCTGAGGGTACAAGCATCATCACTGAGAATATCTGGGAACAGCGTTTCCGCTACGTGGACGAGCTTAGAAGAATGGGTGCTGATATCACCGTAAACGGCAAGGTCGCTCTCATCGAGGGCACCGGCAAGCTCATGGGCGCTCCTGTAAAGGCTTGTGACCTGAGAGCAGGTGCGGCACTTATCATTGCAGGTCTTGCGGCAAGCGGCATTACCGAGATCGAGGATATTTTCCATATCGAGAGAGGTTATGACTGCATGGAGGGTAAACTCCGTGCCCTCGGTGCTGATATTGAGAAGGTCAGCTTCCCTGATAAGACAGAGGAACAGACTGAAACGGCTGAGGATGATAAGAATAAGGCTGCTTCATAAAAACAAAAGGCTGTGCATAAGGGGAGTACTCATATAGCAGGTTTATATGTAATTATCGGGGGAAAACCTTTCTGAGGAAAGGTTCTTCCCCCGAAC
>JAEDMD010000096.1 GCA_016303195.1 Oscillospiraceae bacterium
TCCCTTCCTAAAACTTTTGAGTTTAAATTTTGCCCCTGACAGGGCGCTCTCCATAAATACTTGCCATTTGTGACTTGTATGGAGCGCCCTGTCAGGGGCAAAATTTCAGTTTAAAGTCTTTGGAAAGGGGGTTCGGGGGAAGAACCTTTCCTCAGAAAGTTTTTCCCCCGATAGTTACATATAAACCTGCCGTATGAGTACTCCCCTTATGAACGCCCTTACTTTATGTTCATTCATTATTGTCCGCTAAGGAAGTTGTGGTAGTTTCTTCGGTTTTGAGAGTTTTCATAATTGATATCTTAGCTTTGGTGACTGACCACACCTCATTTGATGTAAGACAGGATATTACAGCGTCATAGCTGAGTTTCTGCTCGGACTTGTCAACGTTGAGCAGACTTGCATCCGCTACGAAATCCTTTGAAGTAAGCTGTGCCACTACATCAGCAGGGCCTACTATCGTAATTGTCAGCTTTTGTGTGATGGGTTCATAATCGTAGTTGTCATTGGGCAGATCACTCAGGTGAATGCTTGACGAATCAAGAGTTATCTCCTTTCGGTCAAGCCCTGTTCCGTCGAGACTTACATTTACAGTCGCAACTCCCGATCTGTTCATCATACCGAGATTTGCAAGCCTTTCGTTGATGTCGAAATCCTTTGAATATCCGAGATCTATGTCGCTGAGATTTATCTTCTGCACCTCAAAAGTATCGGAAATTTCAGCATTGCTGTTATTTGTGGCGATGGTAAGCGATTCAGGAGTTATTTTCAGCTTCAATGCATCCTTATTGAAATTTTCGGGGATATTGCTTAGCTGGACAACAGGCTGAACTGCTTTTTGCGTCAGTACAGGAACAGTGATAACATAGCTGTTGTTGCTGAAAGTCATTTTCGACTGGTCGATCTCCACATCATCGTCGGAATAAAGCTGTAACTTGTCGGCTGTAAGCGTGAATGAGGAATCCTTGTCAGCGAATTCCTTATCAGAATAAACATAGCATTTTGACACTTTTTCAAGCAATGAAGCAGGGCCGCTGACAGTGACCTCGCTTGGTTCGCAGGTCATCTCGTCAGGGACTTTCCCCTCTGCAAAGCTGATATTCGGGACTTTCGGAGTTACGGGAACTTCAACAGCCGTATATCTGTCGAGGGTAACACTTGCAACCGACGGTGATATGGATTCAAGTTCATACTGAACACCGTTTCCTCTCAGCTTGATAGGATAGGTTCTTTTTCCTGCTGAAGTGACATTATCAAAATCAATATACGCTTCGAGTGTATCTGCATTGATATTTCTTATCTGGGTCTTACTGCATTTCAGTTTGACCTCGACTTTTTCCACATCGCAGTATATGGCGGAAAGATCATTGTCAGCGGCAGTCGTGCCGATGGTATCTGTTACAAGGCGGATATTTGTTATCGTCTTTGAGGCTGACTGGTCAAGTCCCATTGATATCATCAGCCACACGATCACGGCAAGTATGAGCGATATGACCGCAAGTCTTGTATTATTGGCAAATCCGCTTCCTATGCGCTTGCCGAGACTTTTTATCACATTCATTTCTTCTCCTCCTTTGCATTATGGGAGGAGAATATTTTTCTGCGTCCGATGTTGAGTTCGGTCTTATCGTTGAAAATTTCTTCTTCAAGGAGATTTTTCAGCTTTTCACGGGTATAATCTCTTGTGAGAACGCCGTTCATTGCAACTGATATCTGACCTGTTTCTTCTGAAACTACAATAACGATAGCGTCGGAATTTTCGCTCATACCGATGGCGGCTCTGTGTCTTGAACCCAGCTTCTTGTTGATAAGCTCGTCCTTCTGCGGTTTGGGCAGGAAGCAGGCGGCGGCAAGTATAACACCGTCACGCATAATAACAGCGCCATCATGTAGCGGAGTTTTCGGGTAGAAGATATTTCCGAATACCTCTTTGCTGGGAGTTGCGTTCATAATAGTGCCTGTTTCTATCTGTTCGCCCAGACGCACCTGTCTTTCGACGACGATAAGCGCACCTGTGCAGGTTGCGGAAAGCTCTACACATGAGTCGCAGATAGCATCTATGGCAGGCTCCCATTTCTTTTTTGTCTCATCTGATGATTGACCGATGCCGAAAAGTTTGATACCGAATCGTGTGCGTCCTGCCTTTTCAAGAGCACGCCTCAGTTCGGGCTGGAAAAGCATTATCATGGCGAGAACACCGATGCTCAAGGCCTGCTTCAAAAGGTATGTAACAGCCGTAAGTCCGATGAATCTGCTTATGTAATAGCCTACCACAAGGAAAAGTATTCCCTTGACAAGCTGACCTGCACGGGTCTCACGGATGAGTTTCAGAAGCATATAAATGACATAAGCCAGAATGAGTACATCAACTATATCTATTGGCTTGATGGTACTCAGCACACTCAGCATACCGTCAATAGTGTCTCTGAATTCTGATGACATTGATACACATCCCTTCTTGGGGTGAAAATGATTTACACATATTTATTTTCGATCAACTGTAATTTTAACAAATAATAAAAATGCACAGTTCCTCATATTCTATTGTACCACAAAATGAGATTATTTCAATAGTTTTTTTATTAATTTCAAATTTTTTTCATACTTGCTGAGAAAATAATTCTATATCATCCGCCACAATTTGTTACGGCAATGTTATTTCATATTATTTATTACCTCTGTCAGACGCAGGACATCCTGCTGAGTGCTGAACACTGACGGAGCAAAACGGACAATTCCGCCTTTAGTGCCAAGTGATGCATGAGCAAGCGCCGCACAGTGATAGCCTGCTCGGAGACAAAAGCCCTTTTCCGCCAGATATGCCGCTGCTCTCTCCGACGGGATATCACCAATATTGAAAGCCACGATGGGAACATAGTCAGCCGCCTTATCCCTGTATATTCTGACATTATCATTGACCTCTGCCATGAACAGCCGACACAGCCTATCCTCATGAGAAAAAATATGCCGTATGCCGTTTTTCTTCACAAAGTCTATGCCTGCTTTGACGCTGACAGCACCGATTATATTGGGAGTTCCGCTTTCGAGGCTGTCGGGCAGGATATCGGGCTGTAAAAGGCTGAGTGAATTGCTTCCCGTTCCTCCCTGAATAATAGGCGCAATGCTGAATTTTCCATCGGTGACGAGCAGTCCCGTTCCCGTAATGCCGTAAAGCCCCTTATGACCTGCGGTGCATAGGATATTTATACCATCGCTCATTTTCACATCAAGAACACCGCAGGCCTGAGCGCCGTCTGCAATGAAGCATATCCCACGTTCACGGCAGAGTTCGGCTATCTCCCTGTATGGGAGTATCTGTCCTGTCACATTGCTTGCAAGAGTGCAGACTATCGCCTTTGTATCGTCTCTGATAAGAGAGCGGAAACTCTCTGTTGTCCGTTCATCTTCGGGATATACCTCGGCAATGGAAAGCCGTATCTTGCGTTTCAGCGCCATAGCCGCCGCAGGTCTTGCGGAGGAATTATGCTCCATCCCTGAGATTATCAGATGTCCGCCGCCGTTCATCACGCCTTGTATCGCCATATTCAGCGCATGGGTGCAGTTCATGGTGAATATGACATTTTCAGGTTCAGCGCCGAAAAACGAAGCCACGGTTTCACGGGCTGAATAAAGCGCTTCGGAAGTCCGCATTGCAAGAACGTGACCGCCTCTGCCTGCATTTCCTCCGTATTTCTTCATTGCCGCCGCCACCGCCTGACGTACAGAAAGCGGCTTAGGGAAAGTGGTTGCGGCATTGTCAAAGTTTATCATATCACGCACCTCCATCGTCATAGAATTTCTTGTACGGAACTGCGTTTTTATCGAGTATTTCAGCGGCTTCACGGCAATGTCCGTAAATATGGAGCATATAGCCGCAGCTTCCGTTTGCAGATCTTTCCTTTCTCACGACTTTACAGTTATACCCTCTTGAACGCAGAAGCCTTTCCGCTTTGACTGCAAACGTATATGAGGGCATTTCCACAGTACATACTGTCATTATCCATCACCCCGTTCCATCAAGGAACTGTGCATAGTGCGGTACTTTTTATTATATGTTATTATCCCTTTGACAGTGACCGATTCACATTGCTGTCACATTCTGTCACACAGTTTTGACCCGTGTGAAAAAAACAACACAAAAACTTCCCCGAAAAATAACAATTACCGCAAATTAATATCACACAGGAAAAATATAATATAATCACAGAAACGGGAAAGACCCCGTGAGATAAATAAGTTTAAAATTTCTGAAAAGGAACGTGAATATTATGAGAGAAGAATACGATTATACAGTAAACAGCATGGACGAGAACAGTGAGGTAAACGGTATGAATAATATGAATAACATGAACAACGGATATAACGGTTTCTCCGCAGACGGCGGTTCACCCAAGAAGAATAAGAAGCACACAGGCGCTAAGATAGTTGCATCCCTTATGGCAATGGCACTTGTTTCAACAGGTTCTATCGGCATCTACCGCCAGTTTGAGAACAAGAACACAGCAGGCACAACAGTTGTTGAAACTGCTGAGGCTTCCGCAGTTGAGAATGCCGCAGACACAGTTGCAAAGAAGGCTAAGGCTGAGAATGTCAGCATCATCAAGCCTGAGGAGACAAACAGCGGCGCTCTTACCACAGAAGAAGCTGTTGAGAAAGTTCTCCCGTCAGTTGTCGGCATCGAGTCCAGCTTCACAATGACAACTCAGAACAACGGCGGAAACTTCTTCAACTTCGGCGGATTCGGCGGATTTGACTTCGGTCAGAGCCAGCAGCCGCAGACTCAGACTGCAACAGCCACAGGAACAGGTGTTGTTATCACAGAGGATGGCTACATCGTTACAAATGCCCATGTTATCTATGACTCAGAGTATGGCGCAGGTCTTGCTGACAGCATCTCAGTCCTCCTTAACGGCGAAGACAACTACGATGCTGAGGTTATCGGCTATGACACAGACTGTGACCTTGCAGTTCTCAAGATAAAGGCTAAGGGACTTACAGCCGCAGAATTCGGCGACAGCGACGAGCTTAAACTCGGTGAATCAGTTATCGCTATCGGCAATCCTCTTGGATTTGAACTGATGGATACTGTTACAAGCGGTATCGTTTCAGGTATCAACCGTCAGATAAGCATCAATGACAAGTCAATGACACTTCTCCAGACTGATGCGGCTATCAACTCAGGCAACTCAGGCGGCCCGCTCATCAACAAGTACGGTCAGGTCATCGGTATCAACTCATCAAAGATGTCCGCTTCATACTCCGAAACTTCCATTGAGGGCATCGGTTTCGCTATCCCTTCAAATGAAACCGCTAAGATAGTTGACGATATCATGGAATACGGCTACGTTACAGGCAAGCCTCAGCTTGGCATAAGCTGTCAGGACGTTACCGAGACTATTTCCAAGATGTACAATCTTCCTATCGGTGTATACATCACAGCTGTAACAGACGACAGCGCCGCTGATAAGGCAGGTTTACAGTCAGGTGATATCATCATCAAGGTCGATGGCGAAGATATCACAAATTACGAAGAACTGAAAGCAAAGAAGAACGAGCATAAGGCAGGCGAATCACTGGAACTCACTTATGTAAGAAGCGGCAATGAGGACACTGTTACTGTAACTCTTGATGAGGCAGTTGCCGAAAAGCAATAAAAACTTATCTTCACAAGGATATATTGGTGAAGACAAGTTCTAAGCGCTTCTGATAAAAACAAGACATCCCCATTAAAAAGAGGGTGCGGATATATCTGCCATCCGCACCTCTCTCCCCCAATTTAAGGCAGAATGATTATAGATTTGTACACGCATTTACCACTAACTTTTTCATTTCTCTCCTTCATAATGGAAGCTCCTGTTACACGGACAGGAGCTTTTGTTATAGTGTGCAATGTTAAGGCAACACCGCACAAAGCCCGCCTGACGGCTTGGCAGCGCATCTACTTGCATATTTTCCGTCATCTTGCACGAAAACTCCTTGCTGGGCGTCAGCCCAGCGGCGTCATTTTCATACAATCTGACGAAAAATCTGACTGCGTATCTGCACCGCCAGCTCTGTGCGGTATTGCCTTAAGATATGTAGGGGCGGATATCATCCGCCTGAAAATATAAATGCAATGAAACGATTGTAGGGGCTGGCGTCCTCGACAGCCCACATCATAGGCAACATAAACCACTTTTTGAGGTAAGACATGATTATTTTAGAAACGTCCGTAAAGCATCGCTGCGGCGCTTTTTTATATTTTTTTAGTAAATGCTGTCGCAGTGACACATAGCTAACAGATTATTGACAAATGGTCAAAAATGGAATATAATGTAGGTTGATAAATTTTAAGTAGGAGAGATAAAACTATGGATGCCGAGTTATACGGAAAATATGAGATAATTGATGCTCATGCACACATCTTCCCTGAGAAGATAGCTGAAAATGCCACTGTCAATATCGGACATTTCTACGAACTCCCAATGGACAGCTGTGGTGTAAGCGAAAAGCTCATCGAGAGCGGAAACAAGATAGGTACTAAGCTGTACCTCGTCTGCTCGACCGCTACTGCTCCCCGTCAGACAGAACATATCAACGAATTCATCGCAGAGGAATGCCGCAAACACAGCAGTTTCTACGGTTTCGGCACGACCCATCCCGACTCTGACGACCTTGAAGCTGACATAAAACAGATCAAAAAACTTGGACTTCACGGTGTTAAACTGCACCCCGATTTTCAGAAATTCAACGCTGACTCCCCCGAAGCATTCAAAATATACGAAATGATCGAGGGCGATCTTCCGCTTCTCATCCACTGCGGAGATAACAGATACGAATTTTCTGCACCTGACAGAATTGCGGCGATACATAAGAATTTCCCGAAGCTGAAAATACTTGCCGCTCATCTCGGCGGCTATCAGAGATGGGACGATGCTGAAAAATGCCTGACAGGTCTGGACAATGTGAAATTTGATTTCAGCAGTTCGCTGGCTTTTCTCACACCTGAAAGAGCCGCTCACATGATACGCACTTACGGTGTGGAGAACTGTTTCTACGGCTCTGATTTCCCGATGTGGAATCATGAGGAGGAACTGGAGCGTTTCTTTAAGCTGGGCTTTACTGAAGACGAAAACCGCAGACTTCTCGCTCAGAATTTCAAGGAATTCTTAGGAATCGAAATATGAGTATCCCAAAGGGCGCAGTTCATGCGCCCTTTTTTCATGATAATGCGGATAAGTCTATGAAAAGGATATCATACTAAAACATGGCAACAGCATTTACTTTTTTGCGTTAAATCATAGATATTGAGAAACGTCCGTAA
>JAEDMD010000097.1 GCA_016303195.1 Oscillospiraceae bacterium
TCCTCTTGCCTCAGCCTTGTCACGGAGTTCTGAATAGTGAGCGATCTTCTTGTTCCATTCGCCTATCCATACTTCCTGTATCTTCTTGCCGCTCATCTTGTCGATAGCGTCTACCTGCTTTAAGATGTACTCTATATCAAATGGATCGCTGCCATAGAGCATTGATCTTGTAACTACGGGATTTAAAAGGTCTCTTATTGCCCATTTCATATTTATCTGTCCTTTCTTTATATCAGCCTGTGTACCGCCATGCGCCCTCACGTGTCATTTCCGTGAACTGCATATATATTCGGTAAGGGTCAACGTGTGTATGTTTTTGTATAAGAGCGAGCATACGGTCTGCAAGCTCTTTCAGAAATGCTGTCTTATCATCAGCACACTCCTGTGGGAGGATGTATCTGAACTCAGCGAAAAATACTGTATCATCCGAACTGTTCATATACATTGAGCAGTCGTCAAGCATTACCATGATGGCAGGGAGCGGTTTTCTGAGGATAACAGAAAGCTCCTTTGCGGCTTCATCAAGAAACTGAGTTTTAGCGGCTTTATCCATCACAAAATTTGTTTTCATCTGTGCGATAGGCATTATATCTGTCCTTTCGGTCAAAAAGAAATAAAAAGCGCCGAAACCGTTGTGAACGGCAGGATATATCGTCAGTCATGCCGAAATACCTTCGGCGCTTTTTTATCCCTTTATTATTCGTACTTTCTGAATATCAGCGTTGAGTTGTTTCCGCCGAATCCGAATGAATTTGAAGCTGCTGCCTTTATGTCCTTCTTTATAGCTTTATTTGGTATATAATTAAGATCAAGCTCAGGATCAGGCTCGTCAAAATGTACTGTTGGCGGAAGTATTCCTGTTTCGAGGGCCTTGATACAAGCGATTCCTTCAAGTGCGCCGCCTGCCACAAGTGTGTGTCCGATAGCAGCCTTGATGGATGAAACAGGGATATTGTAGGCATTTTCACCGAATACCTTCTTGATAGCCATTGTCTCATACAGGTCATTGAGATTTGTGGATGTACCGTGAGCGTTGATATATCCTATCTCGTCAGGAGACATTCCTGCATCGCCCAGAGCTGCCTGAATAGCTTCAGCCATGCCCTCGCCATCAGTCTTTGGAGCAGTCATGTTGAATGCTTCACAGGTCATGCTTGCACCTGCAAGCTCACAGCGTATCCTTGCGCCTCTTGCCTTAGCGTGTTCCTCGGATTCAAGGATGATGCATCCGCTTCCCTCACCCATGATGAAACCGTCACGGTTCTTGGTGAAAGGTCTTGAAGCTGTGTCAGGATCGGGATTTACAGACATTGCAAGCACCTGATTGAATCCGCTTACAACGATATTTGATACTGTATTTGAAAGACCGCCTGTGATGACCATATCGTACATTCCGGTCTGGATGAGTACCTTTCCGAGAGCAGCTGCATAGCCCGAAGAAGCGCAGGCTGTTGAAACATTGAATGTAGCGCCCTCTATGCCGTGCTTCATAGCGAGCATTGCAGGGATAGCGCTCGGCATACGCTTTAATGTAGCGTTTGGCTTGATATCAAGCTCGTCGTCCTCATATGAGTTATCGGAAACACCGAAGACGATAGCTATTCTCTTTCCGTTGAGAGTGCTGAAATCAGCACCGCAGTCATCGATAGCCTCGCCTGCTGCGGCAAGACCCATTCTTGTTGCCTTTGTTGTAGCGCTGAGCTGACGCTTTTTCCAGTATTTTGAAGCAACTGCCTCAAATGCATCATCAACCTCTGCGGCTACGGTAGTGTCATGCTTTTCCAGCGGAATACGTGTGATGGTTCTCATACCGCTTTTTCCGCTTATAAGACCTTCCCAGAATTCGTCGGTATTCAGACCCAGTGCGCAAATAGAGCCGATACCTGTTACAACTACTTTTTTCATATTTATCCTTTCTGTTCCGTTGACATATCAGCCGAAATACTTTTCCCAGACTGACTTGTCCTTGTGTTTGTATGCATCGTATCCTGTTTCAGAGGCATATCTGTCGAGAGCGGCAAATAAAGCATCTGTTCCGAATTTTTTGCAGTAGTATGAGGGCTTTTCGGCAAGTCCGAGAGTTTCTACAACAGCTTCCGAGATTATCTCAGTATCACCGCCGCATTCTTCTAAAGCGTTGACTGCCTCATTGAGAACGAATGCCGCCATATCAAGCTCGGCATTTCCGCAGTCATTTCCTGTATCCTTTTCATGTTCGGCCATGAAGTTAAGGAAACCTAAGGTTGTCTGCGGACAGCCTGCGTCAGTCCATTCCTTCATTTTTTTATATCCGAATTCAAGGAGAGCCTTGTTTCTCTCGATGCGGAAATTGCTGATATTGCCGCCCATGAGTCCAAGTCCCACGCTGTCAAGCACATCAAACGGCCCTGCAACAGGGAAAAGGGGAGACAGCGCACTGCTCATTTCCTTTACGGAAACGTCTGCACTTTTCTGCATATATATCGCATGAGTGACCATGCATGAAAGGAGCTGGTTGAGGTAGATATGGTACTTTCCTGAGAAAACAACGGGCTTCTTTCCGCCTGCTGTTACTAAGGACTTTGCCCTCTCAATGGCATCATCAGATGTTTCAGGAAGAATGTTCAGCTCAACGAAACCTGTGAGCTTTACGGGATAGAAGAAGTGCATTCCGAAACAGCGTTCTCTGTGCGGGATATTCTCAAATACCGATGAGATATCCAGTGAAGAAGTATTTGTAAGGAGCAGACAGTTTTCTGAAACGATATTGCCGAGTTTTCCGAATATATCCTGTTTTGCCTGAATATTCTCGAATATTGCTTCTATAACTAAATCGCAGTCTTTAAGATCGTTTACATTGTCCGTGAATCGGAATGAAGATTTTTTTAAGTCATACTGTTCCTGCGTGATCTTTTTTCTTTTCAGGCTCTTGTCAAGTGTTTTTACAACTGCGGCTGTGTTCTTTTCAGCGTCTGCTATTTCAAGAACTGTGAACTCTGCGTCGGGGAGTTTATCAAAGAAAAGTGAGAAGATATCCTTACCCATTTTTCCGTAGCCGATAATGCCGATGTTCATATTAACCCTCCCTGCTTTGTTTGTACTGCTGAATGTATCTTCTGTAATCCTTCGGCTCAAAAGTGCCGATCTTGCCGGAAATAAAATCAATGAGCGCAAGGGCTTCCGAAAGTCCCTGCTTTTTGCCTGTGAAAATGTCGACATAGCCTAATTCGTAAGCCTGATCAGCAGGTATCATATCACCTGTCATGACCAGTTCGTATGCGTTTTTCATACCGCATATCTCGATATTTCTTGCAACTCCGCCAAGTGCGGGGAGTATTCCGAAAGTTGATTCGGGCTGACCTATTCTTGCACCCTTTTCGAGGATCCTGTAATGGCTGTTTACAGCGATCTCACTGCCTGAGCCGATGCAGAATCCGGTAACAACGCTTACAACGGGGAACGGCAGGTCACGGAGAAAAGTGAAGTGACGCTTCTGTACCACATGGCTTTTCGGAAGTTCGCCTGTGCTGTCGTTGTATGCTTCTTTTTCGGAGCGGTCTGCAAGTGCGCCAACATCTGCGCCTGAGCTGAAATGTCTGCCGCCTCCGTAGATCACCATACCCTTGATGCCACCCTTCTTTGCTCTTTCCTCTACCTGTTCCATAGTGGATTCAAAGACATTGAGAAAAGCAGTTGACATCATGTTGTTGTTTGGTGCATCCATAACGAAATGGAGAACACCGTTTTCCTCATTGAGGCTTATGTTGATAGTATCACTCATTGCTGCTGCCTCCGTTCTTTACAGCCATAAGGCGGTAGAATGCTCTTGATTCGCAGTCGAGTACCTCGGCCGCTGTGCCTGTTCTTGCTTTGATGAAGCAGGCAGTTATCTGGTCGGCAGCCCATTTTGTCTTGTCCTTGAAAAGTCTTGCTGTCCATTCGTCGATACCCTCAGTGGGAATGACCATATCGAAACGCTTTGCGAGTTCTTCCGACGGCTGATCGTCAGCAAGTGCAGTAAGGAAAGGGGCATTTCTGAAAAAATCGTCCAGTGCGGTATTATCAGCCTCAGCACTGATATTTACGCCGCTTACGATGAGCAGGCACGGAGAACCAAGCTCTGCACCCATAAGCTCGCTGAGTGAAGCGATACCGCTTATCTCAGTTGTGTATTCTTTTATGTTAATGTTCATCTTCGTCGCCCTCCAGATATCTGAGTACCTCGTCGGGGATATCACATATCATGTGTTCTTTATTGACAAAAGCGATCTTGCCTGTGACCTTGCATGAAGTGAGTCCTGTACTCTCGTTGATTATGAGATGCTTGTACTTTAACAGTCCGTTTGAGCAGCTGAATTCGGATTCTATCCTTACCTCGTCGAATAACCTGAGTTCATGCATATATCGCTGAGTACTTTCCAATACTACGGGGAAAAGACCGCTTCCCAGCGTTGCATCCATAAGGTCTATTGAGTGGAAGAAGTTCCACACAGCGTTCTCGGCGTAGTTAAGGTAAACGGCATTGTTGACATGGCCGAAGGAATCCAGTTCATAGCCACGAACTGTCAGATTGCAGACACTTTTTCTCATGAGTTGAATGCCTCCGTGAGACAAGCCTCGAACTTGCCCTTTGAAGGATCGGTATTTCCGTCAGCGGCAAGGTTGATGGTATCGACGATAGCGTGTATCTGTGTAAGGCTCTTGCCTTCGAGAAGCTCTCTGACGAAAGTCATAGTCTCCTCGAATGAATCCTTGCCCTCACTGAGTTTTGTGACCAGTCCCAGTGCGTTGGCATCGGAAGCGCTTATCATCTCGCCCTGAAGTATCATCTGCAAAGCCTTCTCTTTGCCGAGAAGTCTGTAAAGTCTCTCCATGCCGCCCATACCCGGAACAACACCGTGCATTATCTCAGTAAGTCCCAGAAGTGCTTTAGGGGAAGCAATACGGAACTGACAGCTGAGAGCGATCTCAAGTCCGCCGCCGAAGCATCCGCCGTTGATGGCAGCAGCAGTGATTATCGGCAGTTTCTCGATGGTGCGGAGCAGTTCTCTTGCGCTTTCCAGCTTCTGTGAAAGCACTGATGTATCGGACGTGCCGAAAAGGGAAACATCAGCGCCGTGAGAGAAATGCCTGCCTTTTCCTGTAATGACAAGAGCTCCTATCTGCGGGTTCTCGTCCAGCCAGCCAAGGAGCTCTCTGCGGTCTATGAATTCAGGCTCGGAGAGCAGATTCTTAGGACCGTTGTCAATAGTGAGAACGGCGATATTATCCTCGGCATGAAGCTCAGATAAATTTGAATTCACCGTATCTTACCTCACTGATTTACAACATCATTGCCGTACTGATAGATCTTGTAGAACATATCAAGAACGTCAGACATTGAATCCATAGGAGTCTTGAGCATATACTTGCCGATGCTCTGGAGCTTGATGTCTAGGTCGTACTTATCAGCAGTCATTTCGATAAGCTCAACGAACATAAGTGAATCGCTTCCGAGGTCTTCGGTAGGGTTTGTGTCCATTGTGATCTCAGACTTGTCAACTTCGCATTCCTCAGCGTAGTAATCAAAGATCATGTCCTTGATCTCGTTCTTGATTGCATCTGTAATTTCTCTCATAATGATAGCCTCCATTTAAATATAATAAATATATGTCAAAGCCCGGATTGTTTGGGGGCTTTGTATTCCTTATCAGCCGTTGTATTTGCCGTTTAATATATCCTCAAGGGTGTATATCCTGCATTTTTTGCTGACTCTTGAGAATTTCTTTATAGCGCCGTTTGCGCTTATATCGAAGAATTCCTTTACGCCGAGTTCCTCCATTTTTTTCAGTGTCAGATCCCAGCGCATCGGGGTGCAGACGTTGCAGGTGTTTTCCTTGCGGACATCCTCAGCTGAACTGAGAACAGACTGGCTGAACACGGAAATAAGGGGATGCTTCGGTTCTTTATATTCCATATTCCTGCATATTTCGATGTTTTCGACAGAATAATTCTTCATCAGCGGATGGTGGAAAGCAGTGCCGGTATTCATCGGGAAAGCCTTGATAGCGCCCTCATTTATACAAAGCTCAATAGCCTTTTCAACAGCTTCAGCCTTACCGCTTATCATAACATGGAAGCTGGAATTTACGCTTCCGATGACCAGTTCGTCAGGACTGAACTTACCGCTGAGGAGTTCTTTGATGTCATCATACGTGAAACCGATAACGATGCCCATATTCAGCTTGATGCCTTCTTCGTCCAGTTTGCGGAGCATTGAACGGTTAGTCATAACGATGTCCTGAGCATCAGTATGCTTTATTGAGCCGAAGCAGGCGCTTATGCTTACGATCCCCGAACTGTAACCTGCGCCGATATCAGGAGTGATGCCGTTTTCGGTGAAGTATTCATAAACCACCCTGTCGCACAGGAAAGGTACCATCCATTCTACTGCTTTAGCGTTGTAGCCTGTATTTTTCTCCATGTCGGTATCAAGTCCGAACCTGCTGAATGCCTCTGCTTTATAAGTCTCGTATTTCTCCATCATTTCAGGTGTGAGCTGAGGGAGAAGTTTTTCGGGTTTTGAGCCGATACCATTAAATAAGAATGCTTTTTCGTACATTATGTTTCTCCTTTGAAAGAAGGATGGTTTACAGTTGTAACTGTTTAAATTTAATAATCAACTGTAATAATTTGGTCAAATTATGCTGACCGTATATTATATTACCATCAAAGGATACGAAAAGTCAATAGGAAATCGGTGCTTTTGAAATTTTTGAGAGAACTGATAATTTTTTGTTTCACTGACGAAAAAAACAGGGAAAATTATACAAGTAAAACGCAAAATAAGCAGGAGTTGATTATTAATTTATAACAAATGCACCAACAAAATAGCTAATCATCAGCTAATTTTTTGTGCAACATTCACATTAATTTTCGGTAATTAAAGTTTGCTGACCGAAAATTGCGATTTCAAAAAACTAATGCCAATGCAGGGGATTTTTAGGAAATAAAGTCAAATAACAGTAAAAAAATGCTGTTTTTCGAGCTTTTTTAATGCAAAAACAATTACACTATTTATAATAGTATATAATAATCGCAAAAATTTATATAGCCGCATCAGGGCAAAAAAAATACAGCTCCGACCGGTCAGCGGAAGGAGCTGTTTGATATTTTTAGTTCGATGTTTGATTATT
>JAEDMD010000098.1 GCA_016303195.1 Oscillospiraceae bacterium
ACAATCTGCCCACATCCCTTTGGCGGAGGGTGAACGAGGGAGGCAGAGCCTCCCTAAGAAAGCAGTCAAGCGAGCGAAGCTGCGCTTGACGGACGGTTCAGTACAAGTAACGATCAAGCCGTACATCCGAAAAAACGGGCGGATGATATCCGCCCATACACAAATAAAAGAGAATAAACGAATTGCAGGGGCGCACATTGTGCGCCCTCATTTTTTTCTCGTCGGTCAAGCCGAGGGAAACAAATGCAGACCAGCCGAACAGCGTAGCTTTGCTCGCTGTTCTACTTTTCAGGGAGGGCTCTGCCCTCCCTCGCACACCCTCCTGCCAAAGGGATGTGATCCCTTTGGAAACCCGACGTGCGCCTTCGGCGCTTTTTTATTTATTTTTTTTTATTCCTTCGGCGGTTCATTTATAAACTCCGCCACAATATACCTCGGTCTCTGCTTTACCTCCGCATATATCTTTCCCACATATTCGCCTATGATTCCCAGACACAATAACTGCAATCCGCCTATAAACCATATCGAACACATCGTACTCGACCAGCCATGCTCAGAAAATCCGCCTATCTTCGCAATAAATGCCCATATGAACATACAAATGCTCAATGCCGACATGATGAATCCGAGAGTTGTGATGAGTTTCAGCGGTTTCGTGCTGAATGATGTGATGCCGTTTACCGCAAATGCAAGCATTTTCTTCAGCGGATACTTGCTCTCGCCTGCGAATCTCTCATGGCGCTCATAGTAAACACTGCAGCTCTGGAAGCCTATAAGCGGAACCATTCCTCTCAGGAAAAGATTGACTTCCTTGAAGTTTGCAAGCTCCTGCAATACTCTCCTGCTCATGAGTCGGAAATCCGCATGGTTGTAAACTACATCCGCACCCATGACTTTCATGAATTTATAGAATCCCTCAGCGGTGAATTTCTTGAAGAAAGTATCGGTATCACGGGCACTTCTTACACCGTAGACCACCTGATTTCCCTCATAGTATTTCTCGACCATAGCGTCAATGGTGTTGATATCGTCCTGAAGATCGGCATCCATCGTGATAGCCATGTCGCATATCTCCTTGACGGTCATAAGGCCTGCAAGAACTGCATTCTGATGACCGCTGTTATGAGCGAGGTTTATTCCCGAAAAGAAATTCGGGTCAGCCTTATGAAGTTCCTGTATCATGCTCCATGTCTTGTCCTTAGAACCGTCATTTACGAAAACTACACGGCTTTCGGGGCTTATGAGCTTTCTCTCGATGAGTGATGTATACTTTGCTTTGAGCTGTGAGGCTGTCTCGTTGAGGACCTCCTCCTCGTTGTAACATGGGACTACCATGTATAATATCTCAGGTTTTTCCATTTTATTGCTCCTCAAATTTATTGTTTCAGCGAAAATAATATTCTCAATAAGGCAGAGTGAACTGACCTGCTTTCCATGTACCGTTTTCAAGCACCATTGAGAAAGTATCAGTCTCAGAATAGGAATCGTCGCCGAAATCGCTTCCATCGTAATAATTTTCCACGGTGAAGAATATCTCATCATCCGTTTTAGACTGTATATCGGTTATTTTCGATGCCGAATAGTAAAGATGTGCGCCACGCTCTCCGTTCAGCGCATAGACTGCACCATTGCTCTCACGGTAATTATCGGAGAGAGAATTCGGATACCGCTCACTGAACACCTTGCAGTAATCACGCTCAACATCGGCTAATGAATGGATGTCGGGGTCTGTTATTTTGTAGAACTGCCATTTGAAGTCATTCTCCACATAGGAACTGTAATCAAGGGAATACGGGCAGTTTACAAGGAATTTCCAGTATGTCTGACAGGCTGATTCAAACAATTTCTGAGCCGCTGACATAAGAACTGCATCATCCTGTTTTTCTTCGGGCTTATCGAAAACGATAGCACCGCTGTCGTCATATGAGAAAATTCCTGCGCCCTGCGGGTCAGGCTGTTCGGTGACTGCCTGAGTGGTCACGGCAGATCTTGTATCAGAAGCCGAAACAGAAGCAGTAACGGCAGTTGTAGTCGCAGTCGAAACAGCCGATGTTGTAGTCCTTGTATTTTGGGGTGCAAGAGGATCGGGCTGTTCGGTCGCCTCCTGAACGTCGGTCACAGCGGCGGACTGCTCACTGTTCTGACTGCTTTCGTTCTTTTTTGCGGCACATGACACGGAAGATATCACAATGCATACCGAAAGCAAAGCTATGATCTTTTTCATAAACTCAGTCCTCCTCGTCGATATCGAGAACAAAATCAACAGTTCCCTCGCTGACATTCACAGCGGCGCATATAACTTCAACTTCGTCGCCAAGCTGATATGAAACTCCCGTGAAAGTCTCTGTCAGAGAAACAGGCTCGGAATAGTCATATTCGCCTTCAGGGAGAGTTCGGATGTGGACAAGTCCCTCGACTGTATTCGGAAGCTCCGCATAAAAGCCGAATTCCGTAACACTTGAAATGCGAGCCTTGAAAGTTTCGCCGATATGGGACCTCATATACTCAGCCTTGTAGCAGTCCTCGCACTCACGCTCGATGGTGACCGCCCTTACCTCGGCGGCAGAGGAGCGTTCAGCGGCATTTACGGCAAATCCGCCATAGCGCTTGCTGAGCCATTCATTGTTGTAGCCGGCGAGAATATCGGTTATTATGCGGTGGATAGCCAGATCGGGATAACGTCTTATCGGTGAGGTGAAGTGAGCATAATCCTCCAGCACCAGACCGAAATGTCCCAGCGGTTCAGTTGAATACTTAGCCTTAGCCATTGAGCGGAGAACCATGAGATTGACTGCTTCAAACTTGTTGGTATCCTTTGCGCTTTTCAGTATCTCAGCGGCATGATGCGGCTTGAACTCGGTAAAATGCGGACAGGCAAGCCCGAATTTCGGGAGCAGTTCATGAAGATGCTCGACCTTTGCTTCGGGAGGTGCTTCATGGATACGGTAAACGAACGGGATATCCTTTTCACGTGCCAGCTTTGCAGCGGCTTCGTTTGCAGTGAGCATGAATTCCTCGATGATACGCTCGGATTTGCCACGTTCACGGAGTTTCACATCACAGCAGATGCCGTTCTCATCAATGATGAGCTTGCTCTCATTAGTCTCTATCTCAGGAGCATGACGGCGCTCCTTCTTTGCGATGAGCTTATCGGCAAGTTCGTCCATAAGCGCAAGTTCGTCACGGACTTCTGCGTATTTTTCGGCAATTTCGGGAGTTTCCTCCCCTGCCAGCATCTTATTTATCTCGGAATAAACGCCCTTTACCCTCGAACGGATAACGCTCTTGCAGAAGCGATACGAAAGCATTTCGCCGTCCTTGTCCAGTTCGATGAAAGCGGAAAGGGTAAGTCTGTTTTCGTTTGGATTCAGTGAGCAGATACCGTTGGAAAGCTCTTTCGGGAGCATCGGTATCACCTTGTCGGCGTAGTAAATACTTGTACCACGGCGCATAGCTTCCTTGTCAAGTTCGCTGTTGCCTCTCACGTAATGGGAAACGTCAGCGATGTGGACACCCAGACGGTAGCCCTTTTGAGTACGCTCAACAGAAACGGCATCGTCAAGGTCTTTGGACTCAGCGCTGTCGATGGTAAATATCGGCATATCGCAGAGATTCTCACGGTTATTGAAGGAGTATTCCTGCACACCTCCCTCGGAAATGCGGACAGCCTCACGCTTGACCTCCTCGGAGAATTCCGTAGGAGCGCCGTGCATCATAAGGATGGAAGCGGCACATGAAGCGGCATACTCGGAATTGCCGAAAACAAGGATGATCTTCACCTTATGCTCGGCATGGCGGTGTCCACGGTAGACGATCTCTGCAAGCACCTTATCACCCTCATTGAAAGGAATGCTCTCACGCTTTGAAATTATCATGTGATTCTTTGAAGCGGAATCGGGAACGAGGTAAGGTTCGCCGTCAACGACTTCTATTTTACCCGTGAGCTGACTGCTTCCGAATTCGAGGATATCCACGATCTCGCCCTCAGGTTCGCCTGTACGTGAAGCGATATCAGCGATAAGCACACGGTCTTTCGGCATAGCGCCGAGCATACATTTGCCTGGGATGAAGTACTCGATGCCCTCATCGGTCTCAGCGAAACCGAAAGTTCTGCTGAGTCTTGTAACGGTAGCAGGGACAACATTTGCACGTGAGCAGAGAGCGACCTTCATGCCCTTTTTCATCATGATAACGCCTTCGGTGCGGAGCTGAGAGAATGCTTCGGTGAAGTTTTCCCTGCCCTGTTTTTTCGTCCTGCACTTGGATTCAAGCTGACTGAGCGGCATGGATTTTTTATCATAAGCGGTCAGAAAAGTGACGATCTTGTGCTTGTAGTTCTCGACGCTTCCTGCTGACACGGTTTTCTTTGCAGATGATCTCTTTTTGTTTGCCATAGTACTCCTTTATTGGAATTTGCCTGTAAATGAATTAAAAAGCCCCATGACTGAGGTCACAGGGCTGCTTGATTACTTGTTGATAAAGAGCGGAACGAGGTTTACTGCAAGGATGGCAGCAAAGAGGATGATAGCAAGCGCTCTTGTGATCTTATTGAGGATAGCTTCCTTTGTTCTGCCTTCATTCTTGCCGTAGAATGAATCTCCGCTTGCGCCTGTGAGAGCGGCTGTCATGCTGTCCTGTGATTTCTGTTCCTGAGAGAGACAGATGATTATAGTAATGATACTAACGAGGAGAATAACGATTCCTCCGATTATCTCTAAAACTGACATAAAAAATACCTCCGAAAGAAGATTGAAGTTACATTTTGATTAGCTTTACTATTATACCATAATTTTTCATGCATTTCAAGTGCTGATACTGAAAAACAGTGAGATTATTTATAAACAAAATTGTGCATATTGCTTGAATGCCGGTTCAATGAATATTGAATAACGAATAATGAATAAATTATAATTTCGGTGTACCCTTACGGGGACGGATTTTAATTCCGTTTAATAAAAACACGGCAACAGCATTTACTTTTTTGTGGTAAGGCATAGTTATTGAGGAACGTCCGTAAAGCATCGCTGCGCTTGCTTTACTACTTTGTCAGGGGGACTCTGTCCCCCTCATTCACCCCCTGCAAGGGAGATAACATCCCCCTTGACCCCAGAACGTGCGCCTGCGGCGCTTTTTTATATTTTTTAAAAGTAAATGCTGTTGCCGTGTTAATAATACCGTATTTCCTTGACATCATTAATACAAAATGCTATAATGTAAATATCTACGTTACTTTTATAGAAAGAGGTCAATATTTATGGCAAAGGATAAAAAACTGGTCACTGAGATAACCTCAATGGACGAGGATTTCGCTCAGTGGTATACCGATATCTGCAAAAAGGCAGAGCTTATAGAATATACCAGCGTCAAGGGATGTATGGTCATCCGTCCTTACGGCTACGCTATCTGGGAGAATATCCAGCATATTCTCGACACAACTTTCAAGGAAACAGGACATGAAAACGTTTGTATGCCAATGTTCATCCCCGAAAGCCTCCTCCAGAAGGAAAAAGACCACGTTGAAGGCTTCGCTCCCGAAGTTGCATGGGTAACTCACGGCGGAAACGAAAAGCTGGAGGACAGACTTTGTGTCCGTCCTACTTCCGAGACACTTTTCTGCGAGCATTACGCTAATATCGTTCATTCCTACCGTGACCTGCCTAAGCTGTACAATCAGTGGGTAAGCGTTGTAAGATGGGAAAAAACTACCCGTCCTTTCCTCCGTTCAAGAGAATTCCTCTGGCAGGAAGGCCATACCATCCATGCAACTGCTGAGGAAGCTATCGAGGAAACAGAGCGTATGCTCAATGTTTACGCTGATTTCTGCGAAAAATCTCTCGCTATGCCTGTTGTAAAGGGCAAAAAGACCGAGAGCGACAAGTTTGCAGGTGCAGTTTCAACATATGCTATCGAAGCGCTCATGCATGACGGCAAGGCACTTCAGGCAGGTACTTCACACTATTTCGGCGACGGCTTTGCAAAGGCATTCGGCATTGAATATACCGACAAGGAAAACAAGAGAGTAAATCCCCACCAGACAAGCTGGGGCGTTACTACCCGTCTCATCGGCGCTGTTATCATGACCCACGGCGACAACAGCGGACTTGTTCTTCCTCCTGCTGTTGCACCTGTTCAGGTAGTTATCGTTCCTATCGCACAGCATAAGGAAGGCGTACTCGACAAGGCAGGCGAGCTGTTCGACAGACTGAAAAAGGCAGGCGTAAGAGTTAAGCTGGATGACAGCGAGAACTCACCGGGCTGGAAGTTTGCAGAATACGAAATGAAGGGTGTTCCGCTGAGAGTGGAGATTGGCCCACGTGATATCGAAGAAAACAAGTGCATCATCGCATCAAGATGGAACGGCGAAAAGGCTGACTTCTCACTGGATGAGCTTGAAACTGCCGTTGCTCAGAAGTTACAGGAAGCACATGACGGTATGTACAACAAGGCTCTCGAAAACCAGAAAAAGAGAACCTATGCCTGCACGACCATCGACGAGATCAACAAGGCTCTCGAAAACGGCGACGGTTTCATCAAGGCTATGTGGTGCGGAGATGAAGCCTGCGAGGACGAGGTCAAGGAAAAAACAGGTGTCGGTTCAAGATGTATCCCATTCGAGCAGGAGCATCTCAGCGATGTCTGCGTATGCTGTGGAAAGCCTGCAAAGCACATGGTTTACTGGGGCAAGGCTTATTAATAAATCAAATATGAAATATCAGAGGGGCTGTCTTTCCGACAGTCCCTTTTGCATATTGCCATTCACACTGTGCGCCCCTGCAAAAATAATTCTCCCTTTCCCCCTTTCCCTCTTTCCCTCTACCCCACATTTGTTCGGTTATTGGCGGACGGTCAATGGCCGTCCCTACAATTTCAATCCGTCCCCGTAGGGGGACACCGCAATTATAATTTATTCATTATTCTTTATTCAATATTCATTAATCATGGTTACGATCAAATTAAAGGGGGAAAGAGGGAAAGGGAGAAAGGGAGAAAGAAGTATGTTCTCAGAGCAACAGCATTTACTTTTTTGTGGTAAGGCATATTTCTTGTGAAACGTCCGTAAA
>JAEDMD010000099.1 GCA_016303195.1 Oscillospiraceae bacterium
AAGTATCGCTTTCATCTTTAGCTGTTCTGCCTATTGATTTTTCTTAGCAGGTTTTAATTCGTAATGCTTAATGCGTAATGCGTAATTGTGGTGTCCACTTGCGTGGACAGATTTAAATAAAATTGTGTAATTCTTAATTTAAATTTGTGAGCGAATGCGAACACATTAATTACGCATTACGCATTACGAATTACGCATTGAGAAAACGCATCCGCAGTAATTCTGACGATACAGATTATATTCCTTTGAAAGCTGTATTGAATGTTTGTAGCCGTCATGTTTCTTGAAATCGGAATAAAGATAGGGAACGCCCGTTTCTTCCGATATCCTTCCGCCGCATTCGTTGATGAAAGTGCAGTCCTTGTGGGGGCTTATGGTAAGCGTAGTCGTGAAATAATCACTTCCCAGTTCCTTAGCCTTAGCCGCCGCCATACGCAGACGGAACTCAATGCATTTCTGACACCGCTCACCACGTTCGGGAAGGTCTTCAAGTCCCTTTGCAAGGGCAAAAAACGGAGCGGAGTCATAGGGTTCTTCGATGATATTTATATCAAGTCCAAGTTCCTTTACAAGCCTTTTAAGTTCATCCAGACGGAAATCAAATTCGCTTTCGGGTGAAATGTTAGGATTGCAGAAATACAGCGTTATATCAAAATGTTCATGCAGAAAAAGCAGGGTATGGCTTGAACATGGAGCGCAGCAGGCATGGAGCAGAAGCGACGGTTTTTCGCCGCTTTTCTCCAGTTCTGCCATTTTCTCGTCAAGCATCCTGCCGTAATTTACCTTGTTCATCACTGTTCCTCAAGTTTTTTGAGAGCCTTGAGTTCTTCACGGTTGACCCTTATCTCTACATCCTTGAGGAGTTTTACCTCACTTCTGTCAAGAGTTACGGGAACTTCCGATTTTTCGGTCTTTACACGCAGTTTGCCCGTGATGAGGTTAACGTCCTCGACCTTGCCCTTGTCACCGTCGGGAGTTACAACGATAGCGCCCATTTTCGGTGTTATTTTCAGCAGTTCCTCGTAAACGTTATGTTCATTTTTCAGACAGCACATAAGTCTGCCGCAAGTTCCTGATATCTTCGTAGGGTTGAGAGAAAGTCCCTGTTCCTTAGCCATTTTTATTGAAACAGGCTGGAAATCGCCCATATATCCCTTACAGCAGAATTCACGTCCGCAGATGCCGAGACCGCCAAGTATCTTTGCTTCGTCACGTACACCTATCTGTCGCAGTTCGATACGTGTTCTGAATACAGATGCAAGGTCTTTTACCAGTTCACGGAAATCAACACGGTTTTCGGCGGTGAAGTAGAAAAGCAGTTTGTTGTTATCGAAAGTGCATTCCACATCCACAAGGTTCATTTTCAGCTTTCTTGCGGCGATCTTCTCCTCGCATATCCTGAAAGCGTCCTTTTCACGCTGTTTGTTCTTTTCCAGTGTTTTCAGGTCATTATCGTCAGCCAGTCTTATAATAGGTTTAAGGGGCGAATTTATCATTTCGTCCTCTATCTCTCTGTTAGCGATTACGACCTCACCGCACTCGATGCCTCTTACAGTCTCAACGATGGCACGGTCTCCCACATTAGCCCTGATGTTTCCGGGGGAGAAATAATATATTTTTCCTACGCTCTTGAAGCGAACACCAACTATTTCTTTCATTTAAAACTCCAATTCAGATAATTTCGATTATTTCCGCCGCTAAAGCCGCCGTTGTCAGCGGTATCGCAACATTTCTGTCAACGGCTTTATCAGCAAGTTCAATTTTATTGTGTATGCGTACAGCCTGATAAGGAGTGAGCCTGCCCGAAAGTGCGACCGCATTTTCACGGCTGCATCCGATAAGCTCAGCATCTTTGTCTCTGCCCAGCACAGCGGCATCACGAACAAGTTTATCCAGCATGGAAAGAACTGTCTTAACTTCGTTTCTTCCGCTTCCGAGAGAGAAAAGCTGTACATTCAGCATATATTCATCTTTTCTTATTATACTATCAGCGAGGGATTTTGTCAAATCCACCTGTTTCCGCAGTTCCTCATCACGGATATAATCGCCGCACATACCGATATTGCCGTGAAAGCATTTCACAGCGGATTCAGCTTCTTCGGGAGTGCAGTCGTCCTCGATGAGCGCCTGTTTTGCTTCCTCCTCCGTAACGGTTGAAACTCCGAAGCATACGCATCGGGATATGATAGTCGGGAGAAAATCCGTCCTTGATTCGCAGGTGAAGATGAAATAAGCGTATTCGGGCGGTTCTTCAATGAGTTTCAGCAGAACGTTCTGAGTACGTGGGTCGGTGTTCTTGCAGTCGGTGAAAATGCAGACTTTTTTTCCGCTGTTATTGTTTGGCTTGATGTAAGCCTGATTTATGACAGAACGGGCGGTCTCCACGGAATAGCCTCCGAGTTTTCCTGTTCTTGGAGCGTAAATGACATCGGGATGATAGCCCTTGTCAACATTATGGCATGAGTTGCATTTTCCGCATGGCCTGCCGTCAACGGGCGATTCGCACATCAGCGACATGGTGTAGTATTTTGCCATAAGGCGCTTGCCGCTTCCCTTTTCTCCGCAGAAAATAACGGACTGGGTAGCCTTGTCATTTTTTATCATATTTGCCATCGTGGACAGCAGATATTCGTTTCCGTATATTTTTTTCATGTTGGTTTCCTTCCGTTTATCAGCCGTTATTTGTATTTATGACCAATACAGTGGGAATGTTGTACCGCCTGAAAAGCTCGATGCATGAGCGGTCGATGACCTCACCGCTGGCGGCGATAGGTATCGCAGGCGGACAGGGAACTTTCACAGAAGCGCAGATACGTCCCTCAGCTTCCTCAATTGGTATCTCCTCCGACGGGGAGAATGCGGCTTTGCGGATGGACATTGCCTTTTTCGGCAGAGCGAGAGTTATTTTTTCGGTGACAGGCGAATGTTTTTCAGCGGCTGAAACAGCCTTGTCAAGCGCCTCGGTCAGCTTTGCATAGTCCTTCATATCGCTCATAGGCGACATCAGAAGTATCAGAAGCGAGCTGTCGGAATATTCACATTCAGCGCCGCTGTCACGGAGAAGCTGAGCAAGTTCATTTCCGTCAAAGCCTGATTCAGCGCAGTTTACGGTGATGTGGAAAGGTTCGCTTTCTGCAAAGATGAGCCTGTCGGCGAAATGTGCCTTCAGCCGCTCGATATGGCGGAGATTCTCAGCAATGCCACCGCTTATGCTTTCACGGATGTATTTATTGCAGAGGTCAAGGCTTGCCATTATCAGATATGACGGGCTTGTTGACCCGAAGAAACTCATAGCCTGTTTAAGTCGGTCAGCGTAGTCTTTGTCGGATGTATGAAGCATCGCCGCACCTGTCAGCGCAGGGAGCATTTTGTGAGCGGAGTCACAGCAAAGGTCAGCGCCGAGGTGGATGGGATGTATATTTTCGGAGAGAAAAGCCAGATGAGCGCCGTGAGCGTTGTCCACAAGAAGTTTCGCATCGTACTTATGACACAGCTCTGAAAGACTGCTGATATCGGCAGTTTTTCCCGTATAATCGGGAGATGTTACATAAAGGCAGGCTTTTTTTCGTGATTTTTTCAGCATCCTTTCAACTACGGCAATGTCGAAATTCCCCGAAAGAATGCCGCTGCTGTAATCGGGCATTATCCATACAGGCTCGATATCGAGGAGAGCGCAGGCATTGAGAAATGCACGATGGACATTTCTGAAAGCGATGACCTGTCTGCCATCCTGCTTCATAAGAGCGAGCATAGCCTGAATACAGAGAGTTGAGCCGCCTGCTGAATAGACGGTCTGTTCGGTGCAGTAGAGACGGGACATATTTTTCTCGCTCTGAGCGATAATGCCGTCGGCTTCAAAGAGACTGTCCGCACCTGCTATCTCGGTGATATCCAGAGAAAAGGCAGGTGCAAGAGTTCCCGAAACTGAGCGTCCTTTGTGGCCGGGCATATGTGAGCGGACTGTTCCTGAGTCCGCATAATTTTTCAAAAAGTCGTAAATAGGTGTTTCCATTATTATATCCTCAAATATAGTATTTCATGATACGGTACATTCTGAGTCTTGCACGTTTCATAGCGGCAGAGACAGCCTGAGGAGTGATATTGAGCTGTTTGCTTATTGTAACGATATCAGTCCTCTTGAAATAGTATAGCACAATTATTTCCTTTTGTCTCGGTGTAAGCTCATTATTTATAACATTTAACAGCAATTTTTTGAGTTTTCTTACACCATCGTCCTCACTCTTGTCATAGAGGATAGCACGGATGCCTGAATCTGCCTGACCTGTGAATGTATCGGAGTAGCTTTCACGAATCGGCACGGCTGTTTAACCTCCTTGCATATGATTCAAGATAGCAGATAACCTCCTTCATTTGCAGATTTTCGTCATAGAGCAGTTTGATTCGGCGGTCAAGCCCAAGTTCGGTAATACGGGATTCACAGCCTTTTTTTCTGAGATAGTTTCGCAGTTCGGTCAGTTCGTGTATGCGTTTCATAGCCATTTCACAGCTTTTTTCGTAAGATCTTATCAATTCCTTCATTATTCCAAACCTCCTTCGGGCGGATGCTGTTGAAGAGCCTGATGGGTCGATGTCCGAAAAACAGGCATATCAGAGCTTTCAGCGACGATCCGTCCTATATCTTAGAGAGAAACCCGACAGCGATTAGAACAAATGTTCGATTCCTTGTGATTTATATTATAGAACATTCGTTCTGATTTGTCAAGCGGTGAAGGAAATATATTTTATTTTTAATTAATTCGGCGGTAAAAAATAAGGGCGCTCGGTAAGGGCGGTACTCTTACAGAAGTTTTTACACGTGATATTGAGGGAAACCCTTTTGAAAAAGGGTTCTCCCTCAAACTCCCTTCCTAAAACTTTTGAGTTTAAATTTTGCCCCTGACAGGGCGCTCTCCGAAAATACTTGCCATTTGTGACTTGTATGGAGCGCCCTGTCAGGGGCAAAATTTCAGTTTAAAGTCTTTGGAAAGGGGGTTCGGGGGAAGAACCTTTCCTCAGAAAGGTTTCCCCCGATAATACATATAAACCTGCTATATGAGTACTCCCATTAAGCGCCCCTCTGCGATTCGGGTTTTTTCATTTACTTGTGTATGCTGAACATTGCTCGTCCGTCAGTTATGCGGGGAAAAACGTGAAGTTACCTTAGCGACTTTCGGCACGCAGAATTCAAGAACAGCGCAGTATTTGTCAATGACAGTGATGATATAAGTTTCTTTATATTTGGGAAGCGAGAGAGTGACAGGCCACATATGCTTTTCTATCATATCCCTTTCGAGAACGCTGATATCGGTCAGCTCGCTGGCATTTTTAACAGCGATGCGTGAATGCATACGGCTGTGATGGGGCTGACCCTTTTCACGGGCGGAATTATAAGCCTTTCGGTCATAGAAGAAAAGATCATGGAGAAGTCCAGCTCTTGCGGCGGCACGGGCATTGAGCCTGAATTTCCGACACAGGATATAGCTGTAATAAGAGACATTGACGCAGTGCTGGAAACGTGTAGTCGAGATATGATGCCTGATAAGTTTCAGCTTTTCCAGTTCGTCGGAATCAATGATATCGGAAACGCAGTTGTAGTAACTGCAAAGGGTGAGGTCTTTTTTTGAACAAATAGCTTTCAGCATTTTAGTTCTCCTTTGATGTATGACACATCTGAAATATCTGTTATTTGTATTATACAACATTTTTTCAAGAAAATCAATGCTTTTTGGCAATTTGTCATGCAGATCAATTTCTAAAATAAAACGTCTATCCGTAAAAAGAGGATGCCCATTGGACATCCTCTGAAAAAACAGTATTCTATCAGCCTTCCATGCGGGCTTTGATGTAATGTTCGAGCATATCCACAGTCTTGCCGATACCAAGACGGGAGCTGTTGATAGAAAGATCGTATATTCTTGAATCTCCCCAGTTTCCTGTGCAGTGGTAGTTGTGATAATGCTTTCTCTTTTTGTCCTTTTTGACGATGAACTTAGCGGCTTCTTCCTCGTTAAGCTCATAAAGTTCCATGATACGCTTTACCTTCTGGTCCATGTCACCGAGGATGAAAAGCGAAACAAGTGCGGGATATTTTTTCAGCTTAGTCTCTGAACATCGTCCCACAACAACGAAGGATTCGCCGTTCTTAGCCTTTTCATCAAGGATGCTGAACTGCATTTCCGCAACATTGTCCTCGATGGAATTGCTGTATCCGTTTACTCGCCTTGAAAGTATTTTCAGCTTCGGGGCTTCGTCATACTTTTCAACTTCTTCGGCAGTCATGCCCATTTTCTCAGCTATCTCAGTGATGAGATGGCGGTCATATATCGGGATATTGAATCTTTTTGCAAGTTCTTCTGCAATGACACGTCCGCCGCTTCCGAATTCACGGCCGACAGAAATAATTATCTGAGACATAAAACAGACCTCCTATATCAAAGATATCTTACGAAAAGGTAAACGGTAGAGATCGCAAGAACTATAATAGTTGCAGGAGCGATCTTCTTGCAGTAGCGTCCCCAGCCGATGGGGTAGCCGTTCTTAGCGGCAACTGATGTGCCGACAACGTTGGCAGATGCGCCGATAGGAGTTGCGCTTCCGCCGATATCAGTACCGATAGCAAGTGCCCATGCGAGAGTGCTTATCGGAACACCTGAGGTTTCTGCAAGGCTCTGGATGATAGGCACCATAGTAGCCGCAAACGGGATATTGTCCACGAAAGCGCTTGCGATAGCGGATATCCAGAGGATGATAGCGATCATGAGCATTACATTGCCGTCACTGATATCGCCGATGAAGTTAGCGATGAGTTTGAGTATGCCTGTTTCTTCAAGTCCGCTTACAACGATGAACAGACCGATGAAGAAAACAAGAGTCTTGTAATCGACTTTTTTGAGAAGTTCGAGAGCGTGTTTGCCTGAGGTGATGAGGGTGATAATAGCGATGAAAAGTCCTATTGTAGCAACTGTAAGATGTGTTGTGGCATGAGTTACAAGAAGTATGACCGCCGATGTAAAGATAATACAGCTTATCG
>JAEDMD010000100.1 GCA_016303195.1 Oscillospiraceae bacterium
TTTACGGTCGTTTCGCAATAACTATGTCTTACCACAAAAAAGTAAATGCTGTTGCACTGGTACGCATGGCACGGCATATTTGTCAGTCCTGACAAACATTTCCTATTCTTAACTTCACTCACAACTTGACATCATGCACAAAAACATACGCTGAAAATACTCTGACAAGGCTAAATCTCATAAAAAGCCCTTTGCCTTATTGATTTATCTGTTTTAAAGTGGTACAATAGTTATTGTATTATATCAGTAAGGAGCGAAGCATAATGAGAACTGTCTATATTTCAAGCGGTATCGTCATTATCATAGGCGCAGTCATTAACGTGTCTGACTGCTGTCTTTCTTCATTCTGCCCGAATGGCGCTCTTGCTTTTTAATATGCACTATAAGTCCATATAAGCAAAGAAGTATCAGCCTCCGCAGAATGTGGGGGCTTTTTTAAATTCGGAATTCCGAATTACGAAATATAGATAAAGGATGATAATATGAAAATATCAGGTGCAAAGATAGTTGTTGAGACACTTATTGAACAGGGATGCGATACTGTTTTCGGTTACCCCGGCGGACAGGTCATAAACCTTTTCGATGAGCTGTACATCGCCCGTGACAGGATAAACCATGTCCTTGCCGCTCACGAACAGGGAGCTTCCCATGCCGCTGACGGCTACGCAAGGGCAACAGGCAAGGTCGGAGTTGTTATCGCTACTTCGGGTCCGGGTGCTACAAACCTCGTTACAGGTATAGCAACAGCTTACCTCGACTCAGTTCCTATGGTCGCTATCACAGGAAATGTCCCATGCTCTCTCATCGGACGTGACAGCTTTCAGGAAGTGGATATCGTCGGTGTGACAATGCCTATCACCAAGCATAATTTTATCGTTAAAGATATCAACGAACTTGCGGATACTCTCCGCATGGCTTTCAAAATAGCAAAGTCAGGCCGCCCAGGCCCTGTACTTGTGGATATCCCGAAGGATGTTCAGGTCGCCAAGTGCGAATTCACCGCAAATACTCAGCCTGTTATCCCTTATCCGCTCACATTCGCCCCTGAGGACAAGCTGATGCAGGCGGCAAAGCTCATCAACAGCTGTGAACGTCCTTACATCTATTTCGGCGGCGGTGTTATCAGCGGCAAGGCTTCGGAGGAGATAATCGCTCTCGCTCAGAAGATAGATGCTCCTATCGGATGCTCTCTCATGGGACTTTCGGCAGTTCCGTCGGATGAGCCTCATTTCCTCGGTATGCAGGGTATGCACGGACATTATGCTTCTTCAGTCGCTCAGGATGAATCAGACCTTGTTATCACCCTCGGTGCGAGATTCTCAGACCGTGCAACAGGCAACAAGAGCCGTTTTGCAAAGAATTTCAAGATAATCCACATCGACATCGACGGTGCGGAGCTTCATAAGAATATCCCTGCCGATCTTGCGATCAAGGGCGATATCAGGGATGCTGTTGACAGACTTACCGCTCTCTGCGAAAAGAAGGAGCATCCCGAATGGAGCGCACGTGTGGCTGAACTCCGCAAGGATGAGGCTGAACGCATAGAGAGCGCACGTAAAGCCGCTTATGAGAAAAGCTGCGAAAACTGCGCCGCAAAGTGCGGAAATGCAGGTCTGCCTGCCGATGAAAGACTTACTCCATACGATATCGTTGATATCATTGCCGCTCATGCAGGCGATGCAACGGTAGTTACAGATGTCGGTCAGCACCAGATGTGGACTGCTCAGAGATATCCGTTCAAAGCTCCGAGAACATTCCTCACCAGCGGCGGTCTGGGTACTATGGGCTACGGAATGGGTGCGGCTGTGGGTGCGGCTGTTGCTACGGGAAGAACAAGCGTGCTTTTCACGGGTGACGGCAGTTTCGGCATGAACCTGAATGAGCTTGCAACTTCCGTTTCACAGAATTTACCGCTTGTTGTCGTTATCATGAACAACGGCGTTCTCGGAATGGTAAGACAGTGGCAGACACTTTTCTTCGACAAGCATTATTCAAATACAACACTCAACAGAAAGACAGATTTCGTTCAGCTTGCAAAGGCATTCGGCGCTGAGGGTACAAGATGCTTCACTCCTCAGGAGCTTGAAAATGCCGCTAAGGAAGCATTCTCGTGCGGAGGTACTTATGTTATCGACTGCGTTATTGACTGCGATGAATTCGTTCTTCCTATGCTTCCGCCCGGCGGTTCGATAGATGACATTATTACAGAGATAAAGTGAGGTGACAGTTATGGATCAGTACGTTATCGGAGTTCTTGTTTCAAATATATCAGGTGTACTTTCGAGAGTTTCGGGAATGTTCACACGCCGTGGCTTCAACATCGACAGCCTGACAGTGGGTGAGACTGAATCAAGCGGATTTTCACGCATAACCATCGCTTTCCACGGCGATGAGGACTTAAAGGAGAGGATACTTCAACAGCTCCAGAAACTCCATGATGTCCGTGAAGTGGAAGTTCTCAACAAGAATGATACGGTCATCCGTGAGCTTCTTCTTATAAAGGTGAGAAACAAGGCTGACGTAAGGCAGGATATCATGACTGCCGTTGAGATATTCCGCTCAAAGATAGTGGATTACTCAACAGCTTCCCTTACCATAGAGCTTACAGGCGAGACTTCCAAAATAGATGCTTTCATCGAACTGGTGAAGCCGTACGGCATCATGGAAATGTGCCGAACAGGTCTCGTTGCCATCGAAAGAGGCGAAAACTGCCTCAAAACAGTTAAATAATGCGTAATGCGTAATACGTAATTTTTATCTGACAGCAAATCTTATTTGTAGGGAACGCCGCCCCCGGCGTTCCGGGCAGCAAAAGAAAATATCAATGGAACGCCGAGGGCGGCGTTCCCTACATTTTGCTTTATAGACATTAATTACGCATTACAAATTACGAATTAAATATAATATTATCAATTACAAAGGAGTAATTCACAATGGAAAATACTGCAAAGGTTTTTTATGAACAGGACTGCGATCTTTCACTTCTTTACGGAAAGACTATCGCTGTTATCGGCTACGGCAGCCAGGGTCACGCTCACGCTCTCAACGCTAAGGAATCCCTCGGCGACAAGGGCAGAGTTATCATCGGTCTTTACGAAGGTTCAAAGTCATGGGACAAGGCTGTAAAGCAGGGCTTTGAAGTTTTCACTGCTGCTGAGGCTGCTAAGCAGGCTGATATCATCATGATCCTTATCAACGATGAGAAGCAGGCTGAGCTTTACAAAAAGGACATCGAGCCAAATCTCGAAGCAGGCAATATGCTCATGTTCGCTCACGGTTTCAACATCCACTTCGGCTGTATCGTTCCTCCTGCTGACGTTGACGTTACAATGATCGCTCCAAAGGGTCCGGGACATACTGTAAGAAGCGAATATCAGGCAGGCAAGGGTGTTCCTTGTCTCGTTGCTGTACATCAGGATGCAACAGGCAAGGCTAAGGACATGGCTCTTGCTTACGGTCTTGCTATCGGCGGCGCTCGTGCAGGCGTTCTTGAAACTACATTCAGAACTGAGACTGAGACTGACCTTTTCGGTGAGCAGGCTGTTCTCTGCGGCGGTGTATGCGCTCTTATGCAGGCAGGTTTCGAGACTCTCGTTGAGGCAGGCTACGACCCAAGAAACGCTTACTTTGAGTGTATCCACGAGATGAAGCTCATCGTTGACCTTATCTACCAGAGCGGTTTCGCAGGCATGAGATACTCCATTTCAAATACTGCTGAGTACGGCGACTATGTAACAGGTCCTAAGATCATCACTGAGGATACAAAGAAGGCTATGAAGCAGGTTCTCAAGAACATTCAGGACGGTACATTCGCTAAGGACTTCCTCCTTGATATGTCACCTGCAGGCGGTCAGGTTCATTTCAAGGCTATGAGAAAGCTGGCTGCTGAGCATCCTGCTGAGAAGATCGGTGAGGAGATCAGAAAGCTGTACAGCTGGAGCGATGAGGACAAGCTCATCAACAACTGATAACGTGATATACATAAATTTCCCCGCCCGTTTCAGAGCGGGGAAAAATGTATAGACAGTATTTTACAGAGGGAAAGAATATATGGCAGCCTGATACTGCTGCAAATTGGCGGTTCGCCGTTCTTCTATTTTCCCGAAGAAAAATAACATCTGCATTGTTGGGACGTCGAGGACGCCGTCCCCTACATATAAACTCATAAACATCTGTATTGTAGGGGCTGGCGTCCTCGACAGCCCACCAATTTATAAAAAATTATTTATATCCGTGAGCGAATGCGAACACAATAATTACGAATTACGCATTACGCATTACGAATTAATAAAGAGGTATTTACATTATGAGCGATAATTTTTTCTGCGAGGGTGCGGATAAAGCCCCTCAGCGTTCACTTTTCAATGCACTGGGCATGACTAAAGAGGAAATGAAGCGTCCCCTCGTTGGTATCGTTTCTTCCTACAATGAGATAGTTCCCGGCCATATGAACATCGACAAACTGGTTGAAGCCGTTAAGCTGGGCGTAGCTATGGGAGGCGGTACACCTGTTGTTTTCCCGGCTATCGCTGTATGCGACGGTATCGCTATGGGTCACACAGGTATGAAGTACAGCCTTGTTACCCGTGACCTTATTGCCGATTCAACGGAATGTATGGCTCTTGCTCATCATTTCGACGCACTGGTAATGATACCTAACTGCGATAAGAACGTTCCCGGTCTGCTTATGGCGGCTGCACGTATCAATGTTCCTACCGTATTCGTAAGCGGCGGCCCTATGCTTGCAGGCCACGTAAAGGGCAGGAAGACCTCACTTTCATCCATGTTCGAGGCTGTCGGCGCATACTCAGCAGGCAAGATAGATGAGGCTGAACTGGATGAATTCGAGAACAAGACCTGTCCTACCTGCGGTTCATGTTCGGGTATGTATACCGCAAATTCCATGAACTGTCTCACTGAGGTTCTGGGCATGGGTCTGAAGGGCAACGGCACTATCCCTGCTGTTTACTCCGAGCGTATCAAGCTGGCTAAAATGGCAGGTATGCAGGTAATGGAGCTTTACAGAAAGAATATCCGTCCTCTCGATATCATGACAGAAAAGGCTTTTCAGAACGCTCTCACAGCAGATATGGCGCTGGGCTGTTCAACAAACAGTATGCTTCATCTCCCTGCTATCGCTAATGAGTGCGGAATCAGCATAAACCTTGATATGGCTAACGAGATAAGCGCTAAGACTCCTAACCTCTGCCATCTTGCACCGGCAGGTCACACCTACATGGAAGACCTCAATGAAGCAGGCGGAGTTTACGCAGTTCTCAATGAACTGAGCAAAAAGGGACTTATCAACACCGACTGCATGACTGTTACAGGAAAGACCGTAGGAGAGAATATCAAGGGCTGTATCAATAAAGACCCTGAGACTATACGTCCTATCGATAACCCATACAGCGAAACAGGCGGAATCGCCGTACTCAAGGGAAATCTTGCTCCTGACAGATGCGTTGTAAAGAGAAGTGCAGTTGCTCCTGAAATGCTGGTACACAAAGGCCCTGCAAGAGTATTCGACAGCGAGGAAGAAGCTATCAAGGTAATCTATGAAGGCGGTATCAAGGCAGGCGATGTTGTTGTTATCCGCTACGAAGGCCCTGCAGGCGGCCCTGGCATGAGAGAGATGCTTTCACCTACATCAGCTATTCAGGGTGCAGGTCTTGGCTCAACTGTTGCTCTCATCACCGACGGACGTTTCAGCGGCGCTACCCGTGGTGCGGCTATCGGACACGTATCTCCCGAAGCTGTTAACGGCGGTACTATCGCATATGTCAAGGACGGCGACATCATTTCCATCGACATCCCGAATTACTCCATCACTCTTGAAGTATCCGACGAGGAACTTGCAGAGCGTAAAAAGACAATGCCTATCAAGCGCAAGGAGAATATCACAGGCTATTTGAAGCGCTATGCACAGCAGGTATCATCCGCTGACAAGGGCGCTATCATCAACAGAAAGTAGTTGATAGAAGCCAGAAGGCAGAAAGTAGAAAGCAGTTATTAGTAGGGGACGGCGTCCCCGACGTCCCGTGCCTTACGCAAAAACTATCACAAAACGGATCGTAGGGGCGCACAGTGTGCGTCCTCAGATAAACGGACAATACCGGATAAGCGTAGGGGACGGTGTTCCGCCGTCTGTGCATTTCTGTTTTCTGCTTTCTGATATCTGATTACTGAAAAAGGTCGTGAAAATATGGAATTCAACATCGCATTGCTCAAGGGCGACGGAATAGGACCTGAGATAGTGGAAAGCACTGTCAGGGTTCTGGAAAAGACAGCGGATAAGTTCGGACATAAATTCAATTTTACACCATATCTCATCGGAGGCTGTGCCATTGATGCGGCAGGCATTCCGCTTCCGCAGGAAACTATTGACGGCTGTCTCGCTTCCGACAGTGTTCTTCTCGGAGCAGTCGGCGGCCCGAAATGGGATGACCAGCCGGGGAACAACCGTCCCGAAAAGGCTCTCCTCGGTATCCGCTCTGCTCTCGGACTTTTTACCAATCTTCGCCCTGCTCAGCTTTATCCTGCTCTCAGGAACGCTTCACCGCTGAAAGACGAGATAGTGGCTGAGGGATTCGATATAATGATCGTCCGTGAGCTTACAGGCGGTATCTATTTCGGCGAACGTGGCTACCGTGAGGGAAAATACGGTCAGGAGGCTTATGACACAGAGGCTTACAGCGTTACGGAAATAGAGCGCATCGGAAAAGTTGCTTTTGAGACTGCTATGAAGCGCAGTAAAAAGGTTTGCAGTATCGACAAGGCAAATGTGCTGGAATCTTCAAGATTGTGGCGAAAGACAATGCATGAGCTGGCTGAGCAGTATCCCGAAGTTGAGTATTCAGATATGTTTGTGGATAATGCCGCTATGCAGCTTGTCCGTGATCCTAAACAGTTTGACGTTATCGTTACTTCAAATATGTTCGGCGACATACTCTCCGACGAGGCATCGCAGATAACAGGCTCTATCGGTATGCTTGCATCGGCATCTCTCGGCG